>NZ_JBDSQY010000238.1:0-16214 GCF_039929585.1 Capsulimonas sp. | reverse complement strand
CAATTCTGGGGGACCAGAGAAGACGCATTCATCCTCATCGGGTCCCCCAGAATTGGGGCGGAGGGGCGATCTTAACTGAACTCTCCACAACAAGATCTGTTTGGCGATTGCCATTGGACATCCCTCTCCCAGGCTTTAGCCGACCGGGAGAGGGACCGAGGGTGAGGGCAATCTTCGCGCCACGACATAAGCAAACGACGCCATCGTGTCTTCCTGGCGTCGATACGTCCAATACTCCGTGCGGTCGAGCAGGAGCCATCCCGCCTCGCGGGTAAAGAATGCGGCGAGGTCGTCGGCTGTGGCAAGATAACGGTCTCCGACGAGAGCGCCCCAGGCAAGCATGGCGGGACTGAAGACGCCCACCGCGCAGATTCCGCCCGGCTTCGTGCTTTGTTTCAGCCGGGAGATGTGCACGGGGCCTTCTTCGGGAGTTAAGAATTGATAGACGTTGGCGGCGAGGGCGAGGTCATAGGCGTCGTGCGGATAGGCGAACTCACGCACATCGCCCAGAGCGGCGTCAACCCGGCCGACGGGTGTCCCATCACGCTCCAGTAGAGCGGTGAGCTTGACGAGACCGGTCGGCGCGACATCGCGAGCGGTGACTTGCAGGCAGGCGGCCGCGAGAAAGGCGGTGTCGCGTCCCTCGCCGCAGCCGAGGTCCAGCGCGCAGGCCGTGTGAGGATCGCCGTCAAACGTTTCAAAAAAATGCAGGGCGGTGCGGGCAAGCTGGCTCGGCTCGTCGCCGAAGGTGTAGGATTTTGGGCTGGCCGCGTAGATCGGCTCCCAATCGGTCGGCGCTTGAAACGGTGTGCTGCTCATGAGGCGTCATTCGACAGACGGCGCCGATTCTCTTGCTTGTATTTGGAGAAGTACGGAGTGAGGCAGGATATTTGCCCGCTCAAATGGAAGGAAGAGGCAACGAACACACGATTGCGACGAGGCTATTTTATGTCCACTCCCCTATCCATTCAGCTCTACACCCTGCGCGAGGAAGCGAAGAACGATTTCTTCGGCGTATTGGAAATGCTCGCCGAAACCGGCTATAAAGGCGTCGAGTTCGCCGGACTGCACGGCAAGACAGCGACGGAAGTCGCCGCGAAGCTTGCCTCACTGGGACTGACGACCAGCAGCAGCCATGTGGGACTTCCCACTCCGGAAAACATCCATGAGATGGCCGACACCGAAAAGACCCTCGGCAATTCCCTGCTGATCAGCGGCTTCGGACCCGACGATTTCAAAGATTCCGAAGCGCTGAAGCGCACGGCCGACAAATTCCAAACCGCCGTCGATCTGGTTCAGAGCGAAGGTCTCAAGTTCGGCGTTCACAACCACTGGTGGGAGTTCGCGACGATCGATGGCCGCCTCGCCTACGATGTCCTGCTGGAGACCGTTCCCGATCTCTTTGGTGAATTAGACGTTTACTGGGTCGCGGTCGGCGGCCTGAGCGTTCCGGAAGTGATCGCGCGTCACGCATCGCGCATGCCGCTTCTGCACATCAAGGACGGCCCGGCCGTTCAAGGCAAAGCGCATGTCGCCGTGGGCAGCGGAACGCTGGACTTCGCGCCGATGGTCGCGGCCGCCGATCCAAACGTACTGCAATGGCTCGTCGTGGAGTTAGATGAATGCGATACGGATATGACGGAAGCCGTGAAACAAAGCTACAAGTTCCTAACGGAAAGCGGGCTGGCGTCGGGGAATAAGTAGGGAGATGGTATCGGTAAAGCGCCCGGAGCGGCCAACGGATTATGAGCGCCAGGCGAATTACGGCTGGCGAGATAAAATGGCCAGCGGTTGAAACCGCGCCTAAAAGTGCGCAGAAACCCACCTGTGTGGGTTACATATTCGGTCACGATACCGTCTAATACTCAGCCTAATGTTAGGCGGTATCGTCAAAGATTCTGTAGTCCCCGAAGGGGGACTTCTGCGCTCTGGCAGGCGCGGTTTTAACCGCCGGCCGGCTTATTCGTCGGGACGGCGCGGTCTCTAACCTAATGCGCCGGGCGCGGCCCCGGTGCTTTGTCGAACAATAAGTGCGGGTGGAACAAAAACCTGGGCGTCGGTTTCCGAGAGCAGTATCGCGACAGCCTTGAGAGCCATCTCCGGTATTTGCTGCCGGATGGTGGACAGAGGCGGCTGTGCGAGACGGCTCGGGGCGTCATCGCCAAATCCCATTACCGACATCTGCTCCGGGACCGAGGTTCCGTTGTCCGAAAGCCATCTCAGCGCGGCCAAGGCGCCGGAATCGGATGTCGCGAAAAGCGCCGTATAGGGCGCGCCCGGATAACACAACTCCGGCATACGGCGATAGACGATCTCGGGCGAGTCTTCCCAAAACTGCGTCCCGCAGTAAAAGGTGTGTGAGCCTTCTAATCGGTATTCCGCAACAACGGCATGGAATTCTCGGACACGAATACGCACCGTCTCTGCTTCTTCCGGCTCATTGACGAGATACAAAATGCGCCGATGCCCAAGCTCCATCAAGTGATTCATTCCGAGACGGATCCCCAGGGCGTTATCCGTTCCCACATAAGAACCATCAGAGCCAGGGATCAGTGTATCCGCCGTGACGCATCGATATTTCTTGATGCTCAAAGCGAGGCTCAGATCGCGCGCGGTCCGCTGCGGAAGCCCGAGAATGATCACGCCTTCTTCACTGGAAGACGTTGTCAGGCGGCGCAGCATTTCGGCGACGCGCTCGTCCTGGCGTGTTCGATACACCTGCATGCGCAGATTTTCAAACGCGCAGGCAGCGGCGAACTCCTCCAGAAACTCGTTGAAAAAATCCGAGTGGTAGTGGGAAACGAAGACACCGACCGATGATAAGCCCGGTCCGTTCATAGGGTTAATCGTCCAGCAGATCGCCGAGCAGATCCAGCGCCTCGGCGACACCGGCGGAGAAGGCTTCCAGTACGGTATCGATCTGTTCTCGGGTGATCACCAGCGGCGGCTCAAACCGAATCACCTTGGGATTGTTGAGCGTATAGGCGGCGATGACGCCCCGATGGATCATCGTGCCGATCACGAGCTTGCCGATGTCGCTGTCGGTGAACTCGACCCCAAGCATCAGTCCCAGTCCGCGCGCTTCGCGCAGCACATGGGGGAACTGAGCCTGTACGCGGCGCAGTCCATCCAAAAAATAAGCGCCGTTCTCGGCGGCGCGCGCCGCGAGATCTTCTTCCTGGGTGGCCTCGATCGCCGCCAGTCCCGCGACACAGGCGAGCTCCCCGCCGCCAAAGGTGCTGGAGTGCAGGAAGGGGTTCTCACGGAAGACTTTATCCCAGATCGCCGCCGTCGCCACCATGGCGCCGATCGGCATCACGCCGCCGCCGAGGGCTTTGGCGAGGGTCATGATATCGGGCTGGACGCCCCAGTGGTCCACCGCGAACATCTTGCCCGTGCGCCCCAGGCCCGTCTGCACTTCATCGACAATCAAGAGAACGCTATGCTCGTCGCAAATACGGCGGAGGGCGGGCAGGTAATCGTCGCCGGGCATTTGGATGCCGCCTTCGCCCTGAATCGGCTCGATGATCACGGCGGCGGTCCGGTCGGTGATCGCCGCCGCGACGGCGTCGGCGTCGTTCCAGGGAACGTGGCGGAAGCCCGGGATCAGCGGCTCGAATGGGGCTTTGAACAGATCGCGGCCCGTGGCCGAGAGCGCGCCGAGCGTCTTGCCATGGAACGCGCCGTGGGTCGCGATGAAATCGGTCTTGCCGGTCGCCATGCGCGCGGCTTTCAGCGCCGCCTCCATCGCTTCAGCGCCCGAGTTGCAGAGAAACGAATATTGCAGTTCGCCCGGCGTGATCTCGGCGAGCTTGGCCGAAAGGTCCGCGAGCGGCTTGTTCAAAAACGTCTTGGAGCCCATCGGAATGAAGTCCAATTGGCGCTTGACGGCGTCCACGACTTTCGGATGGCGGTGCCCCAGCGAGAAGACCCCATAGCCGCCAAGGCAGTCGATATAGGTGTTGCCTTCGAGGTCCGTGAGCGTGACGCCTTCGGCCTTGTGCTCGATATGGTCAAAGCCGCCGATTTTGAGCAACGCGACCTGCGTGGGGTTGACGTGCTTCTGGTACTTTTCGATCACGTCCTGTGTGATCGCTTCGATCTCGGAAGGGGTTTGCATAGGGTTACTGTAACCGACCCACGCGCGGTTTGTCAACCCAAATTCATACGACGAACCAATTCGCCCCTCCATCGCGTATAATAATCAGTACAGAGGGAACATCGTCATGGCGACACTCCAGCAGCCCCAAATTCAATCCGGCGCAATCTCCTCCACGCTCAGGCAAGTCAAGGGACGCCTGCGGCGCGAGAGATGGATCCGTCAGGCGTCGCTCGGCGCGCTGATCGGCGTCGGGCTGTCGCTTGCCATCGTCGCTCTCGACAAGTTCGACCTCGTCCCGGACTGGCTGATGCTGGAATGGTTCATCCCCTTCGCCATTTTGATCGGCCTCGGCGTCGCCACCATTACGGCATTCGCCCAGCCCATCTCCACCATGGAGGCCGCGCGCATGGCCGAAATGCGCCTGGGCCTGAAGGAGCGCTTCTCGTCGGCGCTGGAGTTTGAGCGCTTCGGCCGGCAAGACATCGATCCCGATCAGGCCACGCTGCTGCATCTTCAGCAGCAGGACGCGCTCGCGCACGCACGCAGCCTCAAGCCCAGCGACGCCGCGCCGTTTCGCCTTCCCTGGCAGGCCAAGGCGCTGATCGCCGCGACACTCGTCCTGATCGCCGTCATCCTTCTTCCCCGCTTCCCTGGCGTCACGCCCCCCGGCCTCACGGCCGAGCGCGGGGTCGTCCAGGCGGAAGGCAAGAAGCTGGAGAAGCGCGCCCGCCTGATCGAGAAGCAGGCCGAAATGCAGCATCTCGAAGGCACGCGTCACGTCGCCCAGCAGATGCGAAAACTCGGCGCCGTGATGTCGCGCGGCCACCTGGACAAACAGCGCGCGCTCAAACGATACTCCAAGCTGACCCAGGAGATGGCGGATCTCCAGCGCAAGCTTCAGGGATCGCAGGCGGCGGCGAACGGCGGTAAGAGCCTATCTGACGCGGGCAAGCAGCTGGAGCAGGCGCTCGCCAGCCAGAATGCCTCCGGCCAATCTCCCCAGGGTCAGAGCGGCAAGGCCGACCCGAAGTCGGCAGGCGATAAGGGCAAGTCCGGCGCGAAGGACGGCAAGGCCGGCAATAAGCCAGGCGAAAAAGACGGCCAGAAAAACTTCAATGTTCCGGGCGGCCAGAACAGCCAGTCCTCCGATCCCGGCGCCCTCGGGGCGCATGGCCCGCAGACGCCTGAGATGAAGAAGGCTGTCGAAGGCATGAAGAAGGGCGATTCTAAGTCGCTCAGCGATCAATTGCGTGAATTGGCGAAGCGCACGGAAACTGGCAAGATGACTCCGCAGGAGCAGCAGGCGGCCGCCGACGATATGCAGAAGCTCGCCAATGCTTTGGAAGGCACTCCGCTGAAGGAAACGCAGAAGCACGCCCAGGCCGCCGAAGAAGCATTGCGCCAGGGCGACAAGCAAAAAGCCGCCAGCGAAATGAAACAGGCCGCCGACGCCGCCGACAAAGAGATGAAGCAGCAGCAAGACGCGAAAGGCATGAAGAGCGCGCAGAACGCGCTGCGCAAGAGCCAGGGCGAGATGGCCCGTTCGTCCAGCGCCAGCGATGTGGACAACGCGCAGAGCGGCGGCGAAAGCGGCGAAGGCTCCGAGTCCGAAAGCGACTCCAGCGGCGATCCCAACGGCCAGATGGGCGGAAACTCCGCCGCGCAGCAGTCGGCGATGGATCGCCTCTCTCAGGGCAAAGGTTACGGTAAGGGTAAAGGCCAGGGACAAGGTCAAGGCCAGGGGCAAGGCAGCGAACCTGGCTACGAAGGCAACGGGGGCGGGGGCGGCGCGAACAAGGCAGGCAACGGAAAGTCACAGGCCGGCAAAGGTCAGACGCCAAGCGGCAAGCAAAAGGCCGCCAAGTTCGAAGGTGAAGGACGCAAATTCAAAAGCCTCGATCCCAACGCGGTCCGTAAGGCGCGCATCTACCTGGGCAAGCCCGGCGCCGGCAAAGAAGGCATCGGCCGCCTCGGCCCGCTCGTGAAAGCCGCGCCCGGATCCACCACCAACGTGCAAAGCAAAGTGCCCTACTATGATTACGTCGCCCCCGCCAAGCAATCGGCGGAGAAGGCGATGGACAACGAGGACATCCCGCCCGCGTACAAAGGATCGGTCCGAAAGTATTTCGACTCGCTGCAGGGCCAATAAGAACAAAAGCGATCACCGGTGGCATGCCGGCGGCTCTGCGCAGGCATGTCTCACGTACGAAGCGGAACGTGGCGTTTGTTCTCGTTCGCAGCACATGCCTGCGCAGAGCCGCCGGCATGCCACCCATTTGTCGAATAGATCGCAGCCGAATATCAGAGAACATCGCACTCCCAAAGGACACGCGCACCCATGGACGAATCCGCCGTCATTCAGTTTAAGAATAATTTTGCCCGCGTCCGCGCCGAGGTCGGCAAAGTCATCGTTGGGCATCAGGACATTGTCGACGGCGTTTTGATCTGTCTGCTGTCCGGCGGCCATGCGCTTCTGGAAGGGGTGCCGGGCCTTGGCAAGACGCTGCTGGTGCGCACGCTTTCCCAGGTGCTCGATCTCTCCTTTAACCGCGTGCAGTTTACTCCAGACCTGATGCCTGCGGACATCACCGGCACCAATATCCTGATGGAGAACGCCGAAGGGCGCAAGATCTTCCAATTTCAGCGCGGCCCGGTGTTCGCACAGATTGTCCTTGCAGACGAAATCAACCGCGCGACGCCTAAGACCCAGTCGGCGATGCTGGAGGCAATGCAGGAGCATGCGGTGACCGTCGCCGGCATTCAGCACCAGCTGGAAGAGCCATTTTTCGTCCTTGCGACACAGAACCCGATCGAGATGGAAGGCACCTATCCTCTGCCCGAAGCACAGATGGACCGATTCTTGTTCAAGCTCATCGTGCCGTCGCCGACGCTTGCCGAGCTATCGGCCATTCTGGACCGGACGACTGGGACCGAAACCCCAACCGTGGAAAAAGTTTTGACGGGACCGGAAGTGATGCTGATGCGGCAGGTGGCGCGCGAGGTGCCGGTGGCGTCACATGTCCGCGAATACGCCGTGCGGATCATTCTGGCGACCCATCCGCGCTCGGAGACCGCGCCGGACATTACCAACCAGTTCGTGCGCTTCGGGGCATCCCCGCGCGGCGCACAGGCGCTGATTAAAGCCGCGAAGATTCGGGCGCTGCTTGACGGCCGGTACAATGTCGCCTTTGATGATATTTCGGCCGTTGCGCCCGCCGCCCTGCGGCATCGTATTATCCTGAACTTCGAAGGCGAAGCCGAAGGGATCGGAACCGACGCCGTTATTCGCGAGATCCTGAATAAGCTCACGGCGCAGATCGCGCGCGTGCAGGCTTAACGCCGTCCTATGCGTTTTTCCTCCTGGTGGGTCGCCCTGCTGCTGGTGACCCCGCTCCCCATCAGCGCCGGACAAAAAATCCGGCGCACGCCATGGGTGACTTACACGCTGATCGCCCTCAACGTCCTCGTTTACCTCGTGACGGCGCCCGACCGCTCGCCGGATCTCGGCAGCCATCTGTTCCGCCTCTGGGGTCTGCTTCCGCTCGCCCCCCGGCCGGTGACGCTCGTCACATCGCTCTTTTTCCACGTCTCGATGGTCCACCTCTTCTGGAACATGGCCTTCCTGTGGCTATTTGGGCCGCACGTGGAGGACGCCGTGGGGCCATGGACGTTTTTGATCTTGTTTCTGGGAGGCGGAATCACGGCGGGACTGCTCCATATGGCGGTCGTCCTTCTGTTCGCCTCACACTTGCCCGCAAACCCCGAACCGCTGGTCGGCGCCAGCGGCGCCGTGTCCGCGATCCTGGCGCCGTTCGCCATCCGCTACCACCGGGCGCACCTGCGTCTGATCTGGCCGGTCGGATTTTTGCTGGGCAATAAATGGGGCGACTTGGAAGCGCCGGCGCTGGCGGCTCTCGGCGTGTGGCTGGCCCAGAACCTCGCCGGCGCCGCGCGCGGTATTCTCGATCCGGCCAGCTGGGGCATCGCCTACTGGGCTCATCTGGGCGGCTTCGTGTTTGGATTGCTCACGGCGGAGCTGACGGGGCTGTTCCGGGACGGACGCCAGGAATACACGCTGGAGGACGCGCGCGCGGCGGCGGCGCTGGGACGCGCACGGCACGCCGTGGCGGTGGAAAAGTTCCGGTCGTTTCTGGAGCTTGATCCTGACAACCCCGGCGTGCGCGTGGAACTGGCGGCTGCGGAAGCAAAATACGGGAGTTCGGAGGAACGACGCGAGGCGGCGCGCGAAATGGCGGGCGCCGTTCGTCTGTTCCAGCGGCAGGGTCAGCATGTCGGCGCGATCCGCGCCTGCGCTCAGGCGGTGGAGATGGGCCTTCCGCTCGCCTTCACTTCCCGCGAGCGCCTGCGCCTGAGCGGCGCCGCTCAGGACCAGGGCGACCGCGCCACCGCGATCGCTCTGCTGCAAGACTTAATCGCCGAGACCCCGGACGCCTCGGAAAGCGAGATCGCCCATCTGCGCCTCGGCCAGCTGCTGCTGGGAATGGATCCCCAGGCCGCCTACATCATGCTTTCGACGTTCCTCGAAAACTACCCCGACAGCGAATGGGCGCGCCGCGCCCGCGACCTGCGCGCCGAAGCCGCCCTGCTCGCCGACGCCGAATAACCCCCTTCACAGAAGATCATTCCCATTACAAAGCAATGCCCGCTTCCGGCCGCGCGGCGCTTTCGTATTGCGCGGCGAATAGCTTGGCGTAGCGGCCACTGGCGGCGAGAAGACGATCGTGCGTTCCGTGCTCCACGATCCGACCGCCGTCCATCACGAGGATCTGGTCGGCGGCGAGGATCGTGGAAAGACGGTGCGCGATGGCGAGCGTCGTACGGCCGCGCATCAGCGGCGTGAGCGCGGCGTGGATGGCCTGCTCCGAATGGGTGTCCAGCTCGGAGGTCGCTTCATCGAGAATTAGAATTTGGGGGTTCTTGAGAATGGCGCGGGCGATGGCGATCCGTTGCTTTTCGCCCCCGGAAAGCTTGTACCCACGCTCGCCGACCACGGTGTCATAGCGATCAGGCAGCGTGAGGATATGATCGTGAATGGCGGCTGCGGTCGCGGCGGCGACGATCTGTTCGTCGGTCGCGCCTGGGTCGCCGAAGCGCAGGTTTTCGCGGATCGTGTCGTGCAGCAGAAACGTCTCCTGGGTGACGAAGCCGATGGATGCGGCCAGGGAGGCCAGCGGCAGCTGCCGGACATCAATCCCGTCAATCCGCACGGCGCCAGAAGAGACGTCGTACAGGCGCGCCAGCAGATAACTGACCGTGCTTTTGCCCGCGCCCGAGTGACCGACCAGCGCGATCAGTTCACCCGGACGGCTGGAAAAGGAAACGCCATCCAACGTTGGCTTCGCCTGATCGGGGGCGTAACGAAACGTCACGTCGTCAAACTCAATCGCCCCCTGGATCGGATGCTGCGCGTATTCATGCGCGTTGGGCGCGTCGGAGATCTCCGGCGTCAGGTCCAAATATTCAAAGATCCGATCGAACAGCGCCAGGGTGCTGGTCAATTGGACCTGGATATTGAGCAGCGCGGCCAGTGGAAAGAACAGGCGCGATTGCAGCGCCGTAAACGCGACGATCCCGCCCAGGCTGATCTCCCCGGCGCCGCGCCCGATCATCAGATATCCGGCCATCCAGTAAACTAAAATGGGCGTGAGAGAGAGAATGACGCCGATGCGATCGTAAAAATATCGCATGAGCAGCGACTGCTTGACCAGCAGCGCCATCAGGACGTTGTTTTCCCGGTCGAACTTCTCCAGGGTCAGCTCCTGCCGACCCGTGGTCTTGGTCAGCAGGATCCCCGACACCGAAAGCATCTCCTGGGTCGCCGCCGTGAGCAGAGCCGTCTGCGCCTGCGCGTCCCGTTTGATCGTGCGTCCCAGGCGGCCGACTTTCGCGGCGATCAGCGCGAAGATCGGGATCGTACCCATGGAGAACAGGGTCAGCCGCCAATCCAGAAAAAGCATGGCGCCAACGGTGGAAAGTACGACCGCTGCGTGGGCGAGGATCGTGGTGGCGGTATCGCTGACGGCGTTTTGGACGCCGCCGACATCGCTGGAAATGCGCGACTGGATCTCCCCGGTGCGCGTCTCCGTGAAAAACCGCAGCGGCATTCTTTGCAGATGCCGGAACAGATCGCGACGCAGATCGCGCATGATCCGCTGTCCCACTTGAATGCTGGCGTAGTTGTATATCATCGTCACAGCCAGGCCCGCCAGGACTGCGGCGACGGTGTAAAGCGAGTAGCGCGTCACCAGCGGCATATTGCGCAGGAGGATCCCCTGATTGACGATGACCTTGAGGAACAGCGGCGGGAGCAGGCCCAGAGCAGCGGACAGGGCGACGCCCGCGATAGTCAGCCAGATCCGGGCGCGATAGCCCGAAAACAAGCCGACCACGCGCTGGAGCGTACGCCGCGTGTCATAAGCAAGGGGGTCGTATTTCATAAGACGCTCATCGGGGCGGCTGGCCCAGCCCCCGATCCCGACGTCTTTGCCTTCGGTAATACGCGGCTCGGCGTTTGGCGATGGCGTTCAACGGCCAGCGGTTCCACAGCAGGGATGCGCCGAATACATGCTGCACGGAGCGAGTCATCTGAAGCGCCGCCGCCCCGACGGAGATTTTGGGACTCCATTCGCGCGACAGGCGCACGGCGGCCAGCCGCATCACCACGTCGTAGGCCGCCCTGGGGTCTTCGCGCAGCAGCGCCGCGAACTCGGCCTGTGGATACTCGGTGTCCAGCGCGTACATACGCCACCAGGGCGACGGCCACTTGAGCACCGACAGCTCCGGCAGATGGCGCACTTTCAGTCCGGCCTGATGCGCGCGTCCGATGTATTCGACGTCGATCGCGCGCGTCAGCGTCGCCGGATCGGCCCATTCCCCGATCTTGTCCCGGACTTCACGGCGATGCAGCCATCCCGACGGTGGAACGGTGAATGTGCCGTAGCTTTGGCCGACCGTCGGCGCGCCCGCGAGGCCGCGCAGCCCCTCGGGCGCGAGCAGCGCGACCAGGCCGTGGACAAAGTCGTCGCCGCTCGTTTCCAGCGCCTCCACCATCCCCGATAGACGCCAGGGAAACCAGAGATCGTCGTGCCCTACGTAGGCGATGTACTTTCCGCGCGCCCGTCGCAGACCCTCGTTGTTTGGCCCGGTCTGCGAGCCCGAGTTGACCGGCAGGTTGATCCACTGAATGCGCGGATCGTCAAAGGACGCCACGACGTCGGCGGTGTCGTCCGTGCAGGCGTCTCCAATGATCAGCAGCTCGAAGTTCTCAAAGTCCTGACGCAGCACGCTTTCGATCGTCCAGCGCAGCGTCACACTGCGATTGTAAGTGGCGACGATCACCGTCACGAGCGGCGCATCTTCTTCTATTTGGTCGGTCATGGGAAGCTACTGGGGGCCGAGATCGCTGAAATCGTAAGGGATCAAATCGTTGTGAAAGGGCAGGCGGAACTTGTCCGGATCGGCGTGGTTATAGACCCGTGTCGGCAGATTGATCATGATCGCGTCGATATTGCCGACATTCATTACGGCGTGCCAGACGCCCTGGGGGATGATGACCAGCGCGGTGTTTCGTTCGCTGATCGTGATCTTGTTCAGCATACCGTACGTAGGTGAATCCTTGCGATCGTCGTAAAAGGCCCAGTGCAAAGTTCCCACGCAGTGGTGGATGCGATCGTCCTGCTTGGCGTGTACGACCCAGCCGCGTCCCTGTCCCCGATTGATCCGGACCTGGTAGGCGTAGACGAGCGGCTCCGGGTGAATGCCCCAGGCGGGAGAATAAATCTCGGACAGCTCGCCGCGCGTATCGACGATGTGTACGTCGGGACGGACGATCAGGCCGGCGATCCGGTCACCGACGGGTTCTCCATTGGGATGAACGGTTTGTGAAACTTTGACGGGCGTTGCAGTCGGATGATGCGCCTCTCGATTTCATGGAGTATGTGGGGGATTATACACTACGACAAGAAGAATTAGAACCGTCTTAAATTGAGAGCCAAATTATTCCTCGCTGTCCGGCAGGCTCGTATCCAGCAGATCTTCCGCCCGCCGCAGGGCCGTTTCCCCGAACCGAGCGCGCAGCGCGGACAGGGTGGCGTCCACTTTCTTCGCCTTCGCCGCTTCTTCCGCCGGGCGCATATCCCAAAGATTGAGCTGCTGGGGAACCTCCAGGCTGCCGACACCCACGCCGAGCAGGCGCACGGGACGCCCGTCGGTCCAGGTCTGTTCGAGCAGTTTCAGAGCCAGAGGCAGCACGACGGATTCTTGGTCGGTGGGATGAGGAATGGAGAACTGGCGCGTCAAGGTCGTGAAGTCCGACCAGCGGATCTTGATCTTCACCGTTCCACCGCAGACACCGTCTTTTTTCAGATGCGCGCAGACCTGCCGGACCTGCCCGCGCAGCGTTTGGCGCAATATCTCGCCATCGGTGACATCCTTGGCGAAAGTCGTTTCCTTGGACATCGACTTGGCGTCGCGCTCGGTGACGATCGGTCGCTCGTCGATCCCGCGCGCGTGCCGGGAAAGAAAGTCGCCATGCTTGCCGAAACGCCGCCGCATGTCGGCCTCGGGCCAGCGCGCGATATCACCAATGGTCCGCATGCCCAGTTCCGCCAGCCGCTCCGCCGTGCGGGGGCCGACGCCCCACAGCGCATCCGCCGGCAGCGGATCGAGAAAAGCGGCTTCGCCTCCGGGCGACGCCTCGCAGATCGCCTGGGGGGATGCGCCCGTGCCGACACGCATCTTCCCAACATCCGTCGCGATCTTGGCGACAAGCTTATTGGTCGCGATCCCAAGCGAGCAAGACAGTCCCAGCTCATTCAAAATCTCATCTTGAAGCCGCCGCGCGATCTGAACTCCCGGCTCTCCCAGCTCCGAAACATCCAGAAACGCCTCATCGACGGAGATCTGCTCGACCCACGGCGTCACCGCGCGCACACGCGCCATCACCTCCGTGCTCGCCTTTCGATACGCATCGAAGTCCGTCGGCAAGCATAGCAGCCCCGGACACAATCCCCGCGCTCGCCCCATCGGCATCGCCGACCGCACTCCATAGCGACGCGCCTCATACGAGCACGACGCCACCACGCCCCGCCCATCCGGAGACCCACCGACCGCAAACGCCTTGCCGCGCAAGGTCGGGTCGCGTCGCTCCTCGACAGAGCAGTAAAACGCGTCGAGATCGAGATGGAGAATGGTTCGCATTTCGGGGTTATTTTACCCGACAGATCTTACCTCGGCGGCTTCACCACAACCTCCACCCCCTCCGGCGCGGTTACGCGCAGGACAAACGGCTTGCCGTCCGGGTTCTCCCACTGCACGTGGATATTGCCGTGCGGCGTCGGCACGCTGCCGCGGCACCAGGTGAGATCGGCGGGGTGCGGTTCGATGGCGACTCGTTTGAATCCGGGTTCCAAGGGGTGGACGCCGAGGACGTGGGTGGCGAGGAAGTATGTCGGCGCCGAGGACCAGCCGTGACAGTGACTGCGGGTGAGGCGACCGGTGCGGCCGGACCACATCTCCCAGAACGTGGTGGCGCCCATGTCGATCATGAATCCCCAGTCTTTTCGGATGGTGTCGACGAAGTCCTGATCGCGCTCGTCCAATTGGAACGATTCGAGAAGAAAGAACTCGAAGAAGGGGCTGCCGGCGCGGACAAAGCCATCCGGCGGCGAATGGATAATCTCGCGGCAGCGTTCGGCGCGGGCGCCCGACGCCACTCCGGACATCAGCGCCACAGTTTGAGTCTGCTGGCTATAAACCTTGCTGTGCGCGCCGTCACGCAGACAATCGGTGTAAGCCATCGTCTCTTCGTTCCAAAGATATTTGTTAATCGCGTCGCTGAGCGTGTCCGCCATTTTACGCCATGCCAACGCCTGCGCGCCGCCGTCCAGCCAGTCGGACAGTTCGGCGGCATCGCGCAGGGCGAGCACAGCCATGCAGTTTTGGTGCGTTACCACGCCGATGTTCGGCGTATCCATCGGCGCCCAGTCAAATAAATTCCAGGAATGGATATCGAACAAGCCCTCGGCGTTGATATAAGTCGCAACGCCTTCGATATTGCGCGCGACGAACTTCAGCAGACGCGCCGCGCCGGCGCGATCCCCCGTAAAGAGCATGTATTCGCGGCAAGAGCGCATCCATAGAAAGCTCCAGACGGGGATGATGTTTTGCCAGGAGCTGGGGACCTGCGCCTCGGTCAGCGGCGAACGGTCCAGGCTTTGCCCGACTTGCTCCAGACACCGATACCAGAGGCGCGGATCGCCGTTGACAACCCAATCGACCAGCGCTTCGTTGCGCGCGTCGCCCACCCAGTGGACTTGCTCGTAACTTGGGCAATCGGTATAGGTATCCTCGGCGCAGGCGCGCATGGTGTCGGCGCCGACTTGCCAGATACGATCCAATTTGGCGTCCGACGACGCGAATGTCCCGCGACGGCTTTGCGGATAGCTGCTATACAGTGTTTGGAAGCCTTTGATTTTGACGGGATCTTGGAGATTCCGTAAGATCAGATAGCTGTACTGGAAACCGCGCCGCAGGTATGTCTGATACGATTGGCGCCCCTCGCGACAGATGTAACGAAAACTGTTATTCATCCCCTCGGCGAAATTATAAAGGCCATCAGGCTGGATGAACTCGAAGTTATGCGTGTCTAGGATCGTTCCTTCGGAGGCGATGATTTCGAACTTGTGGGGGCCGACGATCTCACGACCGAAATCCAGCAGGATACGCACATCGCGGCCTTCGGGATCGGGGAAGACCGTTGTCCAGTCGCTTCCGGACAAGAGACCGTCGAGACGTTCCGTCCGAACCTCGCCGGCGACTACCTTATCGGTGTAAGCCTGTACGAACACGTTCTCAAGGGGCAGATGCTCGGGGCGCATTTCCTGGAAGTAAGACCGGTTCACAATGCCCTCAACAAGACCCTCTTCCCAAATCCGTTCGCCTTCCTCGCTTGTCGCCTCATCGGAAACCTGCGGCACGGAGATAATCGTCAAATCCATAAAGGTCTCGGACTTTCGACGGTCGGCGGCATTCAGGGCGAATGGTCCGACCACGGCCCAGGGCGCGCCTCCGGCGTCGCCGCGCGCGCTAAACTTCAATGTCTCCGGGCCGTCGATGCAGACCACATATTCCGGCAAATGGTTGGCGTGATGACAGGACCCCAGTAGGCTGTTCCATCCCGCCTTCAACGATGCGCGCCCATCTTTGACCAAGGCGCCGTTGATCTTGATCGCGCTAGGCGCCCCGTGCGAGGAAGGCAGCGTAATCTCGACATTCTCGGGAGACCAGATCTGCGTCGCAACGTAGGCGTTCAGATTCACATAGTTCGTGGTGAGATCGTTGGGGACAAGATAGGGCTTGATGGAGATCGTCGCCCGATGCGAAATTGAGCGCACGACTTCCAATTTGACGATCCGCTGCGGCAGGATGGGTTCGGCGGTCAAAAACGGGATCGCCCGGTCTTCGAGGTTCTGATGCGGACCGCCTAGCGCGGGCCGCAGGGCGACGGCGGAGCGCCACGGGGTGTCGTCAAAGCTGGCCACTGTCCAATCGTCGCTCAGGCGGGCATCGTACTGCTCCTCAAATCCCTGCTGGATGCCGATGCGCGGCGTGGCGGCGACAAATGCGGCGTCGGGGCTCGCCTTCCAATTGGCATCCGAGACGATTGTTTGACCGTCCATCTCCAGCTGAGCGAGCAGGCCTGGCGGCGCAATAATATACTGAAACGTTCCGTCGCCGTAGTGCAGAACCCTCACGGCGATGACGTTCTTTCCGGGATGAAGATAGGGGGTGAGATCGTAGCTGTCATAGCGCCAGTGACCGGGCCAGGCGCGCACTGGCCCCTGCCCTATCCAGACACCGTTCACATAAAGAACGTAGCGCGCGTCGGCTGTGAGATGCAGCGTTGCCGCGCCGCTCGTGTAGTCAAACATTCGGCGAAAACGGACAAAGGCGTTTCGCTTCGGGGTCGCCTCATCTGACCAAACCCAATCCCCGTCCCATCGAATCGCCATAATCACTTGCTCCAGAGGCATCCCATTGCTGAGGCATTATAGCACAAGCAATCCAGAGAAAAACCAGGCCGCCCGCGCGC
>NZ_JBDSQY010000237.1:0-4385 GCF_039929585.1 Capsulimonas sp. | reverse complement strand
GCCGGCTGGGAGGAACGCTTGCCAATCATAAGAAGAGATTCGACAAGGACAAAATTTATCCTTGTCAAATCCCCAAAGATATCGAAGACTTTTCGGCACCGCTTCTAGAAGTGCACGATGTCCACCTTCGTGGACTCCAGAAACCTGGCGATTGCGTTTCTTTTCTGGAGTGCCCGGAGGGGCACATCGTGCACTTCTAGGCGCGAATTTATTCGCCGGCTTTTTTGAGCGTAACATTATTTTTGTAAACGAGGAGAATACGAACTTGACGCAGAACCAGCCGCGTACGATGACCGTCGCGACCATAAATATCCGGCACGACGCGGACCGATGGGAGGAGCGCCGCCCGCTCCTCTCAGAGCGACTGATCCGTCTCTGGCCGGACGTGATTGCCTTGCAGGAAGTCGCGCTGGGAATCGAGCAGGCGGCGATCCTGCAATCGGACCTTAACTCCGACGCCCGAACTGCCGTCTACGCCGCCTCCGCTGAGCCGAAGTATGGGAAAGCGCCTATTGAGGGCATCGGCTGCCTGACACGCCTCCCGGTGATCCGCAGCACGCGGATTGAACTGCCCGGCGACGGCTGGCGCATCGCCCAGGCCTTAGACATGCAGTTTGGCGACGCCGTTGTCTGCGTCGTCAACACGCACCTGCACAACGAACCCGCCGACTGCGAAGAGATCCGCGCCAAGCAATGTGACATGATTATGGAATACATCGAGCGGGAGGCCGCGAGCGCACCAGACAAGCACTGGATACTCGCCGGCGATTTCAACGCCACGCCCTCCTCCGAAACCATCGAGCGCGTTCTCCAAACACTCGTCTCCGCATATCCCATCATCCACGGCGCCGAGCCAGAATACACCTATCCCACGCCGCTTGTCGAAGACTACAACGACCCCGCCAGCTACCATTGCATCGATTACATCTTCACATCGCCATCCATCCATGTCCACGATGTCCGCCTGATTTGCGACGAACCCAGCCCCGACGACCCGACACTTTACCCCTCGGATCACTACGGACTAATGGCGACGATCTCGATTACTGTTTGATCCCACACTGAAGCAGCGGAAAACACATATGGTCATCAACAATGCACCTCTAAACTGGCGCAGTCTTTCCCATCATGGCCGGTACAAGCGGCTGCAAAAGGTCAGACGAGTGTACTGTCGAAACTACTCTGCCAGGCAGGAAGATCTGAGTGGTCGGACGGTCCATCTGGATGGAGCCTGGATCAACGATGTTCCGAGCTTCCATCTATCGATGGGAGAAGCCGTCAATGGACTGCATGGATATTTCGGCGGTTGTTTGGACTCCTTAGCCGATTGCTTGTGTGGCGGCTTCGGTGTGAAACATCCGCTGACGATTCGGCTGACGCATTCCAGCAAAGTGAGGGATGCACTGGACGGTCGGGCATGGTGTCGCTTTCGCGCGGAAAGCTTTCAGGAAGCCATTGATGGTGGCTCCGACATCGCAGAGCTTATGGATTGGGGCTACTTTGACGATGACAGCGAGGCCGAAGTGCAGCGAAGGACAGCTATCTACAAGGCCGCGCTTGCAAATGAGGCATTTGACTGCGAAGAATTCCACTCATATTTCGACGTGATCCTTGAGGTCTTTGCGCATGGAGGGATTAAACTCGTCTTGGAAAATGAAGAACCCGAAGACGAAAGTTAAAGGCGCTCATCTAGGATAGATGAACGCCTTTGAAGTTCGAGTGGATTAGCTGCTGAAGTCGACGATGCTGGAGAACGCCAGTTCTTCGGTTGCGATGATCATGTAGCCGCTGGTGTCGACAAATCGCTGCCAGCTTGCGGGCCGGGCGCCGTTGGCGGTGTTGACCCAGTCGATAAAGCCGCCGACGTAGGGGGCGTCGGTCGTCGCGTTGTTGACCCAGTCGCCCGATCCGGTGCTTGAGCCGACGGCGGACTTGGCGAAGTTGTAGTGCGACCACGCCGACGCGTAGAGGTTGTTGTAGTTGCCGGTTGCATTCGCGATCTTCCATTCTGCGTCGGCGAGCTGAAGCGCCGAGCCGGGGTAGACCTGGGTGTTCGCGCCAGACGCCGGCGTCCACTGATGCACGCCGCCCGCGTACTGCCCGCTTTGGACCGTGAGATATGCGCCGTTGTAGGCTGTGCCGTGATCCCACCAGGTCGTCAGATCCTTGGCGAACTGCTCGCCGCACGGACGGGCGTTGAACTCGTAAGGCGAAAATCCGGTTTGATTGATGCCGCCGTTGTAAACACCATTGCCGCCGCCGTCCAAATAGTCGTAATAGTTATGCCAGCTCCCATGGTCCTGTGCGTTCGCGATCAATCCCGAGATCGTATTCGCCTGATTGCTGTAATAGGTGCTTGTGCCGGTGTCTCCGACGGATGTGGCCCATTTGGCGAAGCATCGAAACGCGGCGACGGCGTAGGAGCGGTCGATCGTCCAGGTATTCAGATTCGCGTTAGTGAAGTCCGCCATGGCGTGCGCATGGGCGTATTCCTGCGTGCGATAATTCGCGCCGTCACCATTGGGGCTGAGCTGAGTGTACTTCCACATCGCGACCAGCATCTCCGCCGTCACGCGGGCGTCGCCTCCGCCTTTAGAGCTGACGCCATAACTGGTGTTATAGGCGATATTCGCTGGAAAGCCGTTTCCCGATTGGTTGTTCGCATTGCGCGCCCAGCTCCAGAAGAAGCCGCTGAGCGCCGTTTTCGCCTTGCCGTCCAAGTCCGCGTTGCTGCGACCCGCCACTGTCAAGCGATGGTAGCCATAGAGCAAACCAATTGCGCCAATGGCCGCCTCTCCCGGCTGCACGAAGTCTGGCTGACCGTTGCCAATCCGCCAGTCGTTCAAAACCCCGTACGCGGGTGTGCTGGTCGCCACGCCCGCAGTGGTCGAGTTTGCCGCCGTGCACGAACATTGCGTAATGTACTTACACTCCATCCACGTGTCATCGTAGCTGTCGGCCATCGCGCACTGCGCCATTCCCAGCATTGAAGCCGCCGCGGCCAGCACCGGCCCCGTCTTTTTCCAAGATTTCAGCATCCGTGAGTTTTCCTTTGACAGTCCATACTGTACGGCAATAATTACGAATACTCACATATCCGTAAGATCTATTTATTCGGTTAAACGATATGTGATTGTATCATTGCGCCTCTTGCGTGTCAAGAGAAATTTTCAAGAGAATATGGAGGAGTTGGAAATAGGGAACGGTTTTGTGAGGCAAAAGAGAGCGGTTTGACCGGTTTTTCGGTTAACCGATTAATCGTCAAGTATTCTCATCATATGCTGGCAGAGGGCGCGTGTGGTTAGCGACGCTCGGTGAAGTTGCGGCCGGTGAATTGCTCCTGGAGCAAGCCCAAGATAATGCCCCCGTCGCTCCATTGCTTCGTGTAAGCATTGTAACGGCGAAAAGAGATCGGGAGAAGGTTAATCACGACGATGATCAGGTTGGCGACGCCCAGCAGCGCCCAGTAATTGCTTGCGGCGTGCAGGTGGGGATCGGAGTCGGCCTTGTCGGCCAGCACCATCAGCGCGACATTGGCCAGCACGCCGGCCGCCGCGATAAAGATCTTCTGCGGAATGGTCCCGCGCCCCCGGTCCGAATATTCCACCGCCGCCACCGCTAGGGTCGCCGGATATCCGATCGAAATCTCAATGTCATTCCAGCGCCACTTGCGGATCGGCTTACCAAGGCCGAAGCGAATGGCGTCCACTTCGAACCCACTCGCTTTCACGGCGAACGCGTGCGCAAGCTCATGCAGAACGACCGAAAGGACGAAGACGAAGATCAGCCAGAGGAGTGACAGCATGGCGTTATTATAACCGATTTACAGCGTCGTCCGTGAGCGTCTGGACTTTCGGATAGTCAGGAATATCGGAACCGTCATCACCAACACCGGCAGCCAGCCGGGGACGGCGATCCAGGATTCTTGCGGCGCAAGATTGGGATCGCCGCCCGCCGCGGGGTGTTTTTCGTATCGCCAGAAGCCGATGCGGTTCCAGGCGGAGCGCGGGGCGATCAAGCGCGGGGAGCGCTGGAAGAAGCGGCCGCCCCAGTCGAAGGGCTTGAGCTTATAGTGTGCGCTTTTGGGGAAGCTGTATTGTCCCGTTCCGACCCAGAACGACCCGTCGCCGATCCACCGAGCGCGGTAGTAACGCTGGACCACGGAGGAGCCGGAAACACTGTCGGAGTCGACGCCGACGGAAGTATAGCGTCCGAAGCCGGCGAGCCAGAATAAGAGAAATAGGGCTGCGATGATCGCGCAGAGCAAACTATAGTGGTCCCATTTGTCAAGACAGTTTGAGAGGCTTTTTTAAGGTGGATTGTGTCCTTTCGTTCGTCATCGTTTTCTTTGCAATCGGTGCGGTTCGGCGTGGACCAGGGCAGGC
>NZ_JBDSQY010000236.1:0-26351 GCF_039929585.1 Capsulimonas sp. | reverse complement strand
CCGTCGCGTCCCGTTCCCACCGCTGTTTATACAACGGCAAGCGTTCATGTCTTAAATTATGGACCTGCGATCCTTAACGGCGACGACACGATCCAAATTAACAGCGCTCCCTGGACCGCACAGCTGGCCAGCAGTACACTGATAACTACGACTGATCCGTCCACGGGACTGCCCATTAGCGTTCCCACGGATAATCCGAATGATCTGCTCTCGCCTGGTCAGGCGCAGTATCTGATCGACTATGACACGCATCAGATCGCGATCCCATCCGCGAGCTACGCACAAAATTTTGTTTTTACCGTTACGGTCCAGGATGGCAACCCTGTCGTCCAAAAGACAGTCACCGTTTCTGGGGCTCTCGCTGCGGGAGATTCTGGATGGAAACCGGTCGACTTGACCAGCACAGGGGTGTCCTCTTCGGCAAAGTGGATGGTGGGAACTGCGGTTTTGTATCGCCCTTTCAGTCGCGGCGACACAGGCGTGCTGGTTTCAAACCATACGCTGAGCGCATTTGGTAACGATCCCTATCAGTTCCAGGTGCGTTATGGCAGCTATGGTCCACATGCGGCAAACGTGGGCGTCATTGACTTCAATCCCCTTGCCGGCGGCAGCAGCGGAACGCAGCCGTTGAAGGCGCGTATCAGCTATCTGGTCTATAACTGGCACATCCTGCACGAAGATCACGCGCTGCCTTACAAGAGTGAAGATCGTACGGTGCGCCTCGGAATCGATAATTTGAAGAAGCTGGGCGACGTGCAGCATGATCAGAGTCTTTTCAAGGGCATCTTCGATTCCGCAACGACTGATGAAGCGGCTGACTTCATGGTCTGTAACCTCGATACAGGCTATACCGCGATCTTCAACTCGATCGATCCTGTGAAGGGACCGGCGACCGATCTCGACAGCGACACTCCGAACAAGCAATACGTGGGAGTGAGCTACAAGAACGGACGCATCACGTTCCCCATTGGAAACACCGAGCCGACCAGCCCGGCTTATAATGATCCGAACCCGACGCCCAATTCGAACGGCGTGCATATTCGCATCTATTATATGGGATCGGCGGACTGGGGCGTAGCGCTTCAAAAAGCGCCGGCGCGGTTCCTTCCGACTTCCAACAAGCTTGATCTGGTGACGAACAGCGCTGCTCCGCCCAATCTCTATTGGGTGAGATCAACTGGGGGCGCGCTTGGGGTTTGTTTCCCCAACTGCGACTACGGCAAGACGGTCGAAATCTCAGGTGTGCTGAATTATACGGATACTTCCGGAAATGCGGCGATCATGGCGATCTCTTCCGTCACGTCGGCGATCAACAATCCGGATCAAATTAATTTTAAGGATATCGGCTATATCAATATCGGCCCCGTCCCGGCGAATTGCGATACGACGAAGCCGATATCGATCAGCTCCGTGCGCGGAGTCTCCGCCAACGCGCTTGTTGTCTGGCGCGAGAACGATCAGTGGAAGAGCCAGATTGTGGACACGCTGCTGCCGCGCAATTGACGCCGGCGCTGTGCAATTAATCGAGCGATGAACAGATTTATGCGACATATAAACGTCCAATTGACCGAACATAAGAGCCTTGCCGCACGTGGCCGAGCGCGTCTTGCCTTCACTATGGTGGAGCTGCTGGTCGTGATCGGCATCTCGGTGCTGCTCTTTAGCCTGCTGCTCATTCCGCTGGTGAATTCGCTGTCTCTTACTCAGCAGGCGCAGGCGACCGCAGCCGCCCAGGATTCCGGGCGTAAGACCATGGAGGTCATTACACGCGAGCTTGGCAGCGCCGCCTTTATCTATGACGGCGCCAGCCATCCTTTCGCGGCGACCGCAGCGTTCGCGGGTACAAACGGGTCGCAATATCCCGTGGATCGGTTCACGAACTTTTTGAACCTGCAAATCCCAACCAGCGATGCAGGGGGGCTGGGGCTTGGGCACGTTTACGATGCAAAGCTTGATTTTGTGAATCCGCGCCATCAGCCTGGTTTTACGGATCCCACGACGGATTCCGAGGCAAAAATCGATCCGGTGACCAAGGTCATCCAGCCGACCGACCTGCTTCTGCCGTCCGCCCCCGGTACGACAATGGTGCGCTATTTCGTGGGCTTGAAGAATCCAGAGCTTCCTTACCGGAATACGCATGAGAATTCCGGCGCTTCGTCCGGTGCGGACAACACCTATGTTCTCTATCGCGCACAGTTCGCTCCTTTTAACAAAGACGGCAGCGTCAACGCCAATCTCTTTGCCGTAAACGCCGCCGGGAAAATCGAGCTGGACGACCCGGACTTTTTCCGCAAGGTCAACGACAACGATGTCAACTGGCTGGATCCGGCGCATGCAGCCTATGGCGGCAACGCCGCTGGCCATAATAGTCGGTTGGCCAGCTGGGAAAAAATCGCGCAGCGTGTCATCGGGGCGCCGCAGGTCGATCTGCTGCTGCTGCCGCATAAGTCGGATGGCTCGATCTCTTACGACACAACGTCTGCGGATGCGAATGTTGTTAAGACCGCGCACTACGGCGCCATGACCGATCCAGTCACGGGAGACGCCTGGCCGGTTGTCAATACGAGCGTGAATTTCCGGCCCACGGTGACCAACGACGCCACGCCGGCGACCAACGTTGAGTACGCTAGTGCGGGCGTGCCAGCCAATGCGGTGGATAACGACGGTCTGCCGTACATCCCGACGTTGTACCGAACGACGGGGCAGTCCTGGAACGAGCCGTTTACGATTAACCTGTATCCTGCGAACTTCAATTCGGCGACGGATACGTTTTTCCGGATCGAGCGCGCGACTGCCGATGTTGCGGCGTCGCAAATCAACGCGGGCGATTTAGTGGAATATCAGATCGCCGGCGCGACCGTCATTCCTGTTTGCAATATCACCAAGGGCGCGCCGGTGGTGGGAAGTCCCACGAATAACTATATTCCGGCTCTGGTCAATCCCGATGCGGGAACCATCCGCTTTGCGGTGACTGCTCTGCCTGACACCACGAAGCCGTTCGAAACGGATTGGAACACGGCGCCCACGCTGTCTCCGTCGACGGGAGAGTACTTGATCGACATGAAGACGCTGCCAAAATCCCCGCTGGGGCCGGCAGCTTCGACGGGAAGCGTGCAGAACGCCGTCATTGTCCCTGGTTCAGTCCGTGTGTTCGGCCCGGAAGTCGATGAGAATGCATCTCAGCTCGTCAGCCCAACCAGCGGGTCAACCGTGACGACAAAGGTTCTTTACCGCGCCGTCGGACCGGGAGAGACTCCGAAGGGCGATCAGTACAGGATTGACTATAAAAATGGGACGATCCTGTTTGATAACGATAGCAATATCAGTTGGTCGAGCGCAACCGCCACGACTCCGATTTCAGTCCAATGGAGCTACCAGGCGAACCTGACGACGGCCAGTTCAGCGCAGCCGATTTCGCTTGCGAACCCGGCGCTTCCCATGACCGTGAAAGTCGATTATCAATCGCGTGATTTGATTGCCGTGAATATCGGCATACGTATTTACCCGACCTCGGGCAATCTGGCGCAAATTGTCCCCGTCAGCAGCAATGTGAAGGTTGGCAACAGCAACCGCTAGCGCGCAGTATAGGCATGGTTTCGATGAAGAGCAACTCCACTATTGTCGTTATGAATAAAAACAATCGCTCTCTCCGCGCGCAGCGAGGGCAGACGATCGTGATCGCCCTGCTCGTGCTGCTGCTGCTGGCGTTCGTCGGCGGCCTGTTCGTCACGATCGTCGCCAATAATGTACACAACGGCAATACGGCCGGCGTTGTGCAGACTGCGGATGATTACGCGCAGTCCGGCATAAGATTCGCTCACGACCAGCTGATGAACAGTGTCGATGGCGCCGACTGGCGTCCCCCCGTAACGCCTGTCGCCTCAGTCAGCCCCAACGACCCGGACGGGGATTACTTGAAAGCAGGATACGCCCGCTACGACACAGGTAACGGCCGTTTCCTGGTTCGTCTGACGTACGATCCGCTGGGCATCTATAACAACTATAAAAACCCTAACGGCGCTGCGGGCGACCCGACCGCAAGCGACCCGCTGGCGCGCTACATTAGGATCGAATCCGTCGGGCGCGACGGCCATGTCAGCAGCAGCGACCCGACGACATTTCGCCGCGGCCGCAGCGGCAAATCGATCGCGAAACTGGTCGGCTATGTCGCGATCGGCATTACGGACTATGGCCGCTTCATTACCGATATTGATCGCCGATCGGAAGTGGCGAGTATCGGCGTGCCCAGTCTCTACGACGCTATCAACAAACTGACGACGCCTGGCGTTTTGGACTTCGACGGGGCCCCCAATAAACTGAAGCCGTATCCGATCGTCACGACGATGGGAGCTCCGGATGCTTATCTGGCGATGACGACTGGCGGCGGCGTAAATTTCTACGCGCCGAACCCAAATGTCGGATCCGCTCCGCCGTCCGGCGTCACCGCCGTTCCTGGCGGCGGATCGTTCTTTTCCAATGTCCCCGTTCGCTTTTTCGGCGAGAACGATTTCTACTTAAATCGGCCGGCCTCTCCGGGCGCCGTTACCGTGGCCGACGGCGTGAATATCTTCGGCGACCTGATCCTGGATCACTACGATCCGGCGTCGGCCTCCACCGCCGGTTACCTGGGCCAGCAGCCTTCACAAATGGTGCTGAATCCCACGACTGGATCGGGAACCACCTACGTCGAGCCCAGCTCCAGCCCGAATGGGTTCAATACATTTGCCGGGGCCGTACGCGACGGCAATGCTGGATCGGCGGGGAATGATCAGTACGGCTATCCGCGCTACATCAAGCGCCTGGAGCCGCCGAAGCTGGACAATGTCGACCCGGTGACGAATCTTTCGCGATACCGCTCCATGGCGATCAATTCCGCGCCGCGCGGAACCGCGACTGGAACCGCCGGATCAAATGGGTACGGTCAGGTAGTGTATATCAACAATACCGCCGACATCCAGAATGAAAGCTCAAAGCTCACTAGCGGATATACGCTGGTGGATGAGTGGCTCAACCGCAATCCCGGCGCCGCCACTACTTACGCGAATCAGGGCAAATGGGTAGGGGACATCTACGTTCCGCCGGGCGTCGAAATCACGTTTGGACTGCTGCCTCGCGCAGCGGCTTTCAGCCCGAACGTCTACGGTGTGACCCTGGTCCGCAATGATGTGGATAAGGGTGGAGTTCCGATCAAGTGGCCTAATCCCGACGGCACGCCTGGCTCCAGCAACATCCTGTATATTCCGTTCACGGACTTTGCACACGGCACGGCGGCGAATCCCAACTGGGACGTCGTGATTGTGGCGGAAGGCAACGTTCGCATTCACGGCATCGTGAGCGCCGATCCGAACGGTACAGGATCGCCAACTGCGGACGATAAGGCGGCGCGTCATGTCACCATCGTGACGAACGCAACTGCGTACATTGACGGCAGCCTGCTCAAGGGCAACCCGCAGTCCACCATCGCCGTCCTTGCCCGCGATTATGTCTGCGTCAACACCACGCAGTTCACGGCGGGCACGGAAGTCACCAATCCGCGTAATGATCTTTCGGTCCCGGTGACGTTCGTTCCGGCGCACTCTTACACTAATCAGCAAGAGCTCATCAATCTCGGTCCGGACAACAACATCAACTCTTATCTGGTTCAAGAGTTCTCATTTGCCTTTCCAGGCAGCACACCGGCCATAAAGTATGGCGCAAATAATCTGGCGCTGTATTTCGGCGGTCAAACCAATGGAACCGATGCAGAAACTGCGACGGTGAAGTTTGCGCTGATGAATCCGCGCACCGCAAGCAGTTTCGGAGTTCCGACGGCGAATCCGGACCCCACGGATGACGCCGCGGCATTTTGGACACGAACATTTACAAATGTCCTTCATACGACTCAGCCGATCGGCGGTTTGCAGGAGCTTGGCGCGAGCGGAGCTAACCTCAATGCACTCCTCCAAGATCAGCCATTGCAGCTATGGACCGGCCAGACCACGGCGGACATCACAGGCTCCAAAGCCGATGTTCAGCTAGATCGTGTCGCCATTCTGCCGATGGACGTTCGAATTGAAGCAGTGCTTTACGCTCAGAACAAGTCGTTCTTCGTGATTCCTGGCCAGTCGTTCAACACCGATACTGCGGACACTGTCAGCAAATACAGTAAGCAGAATAATTATGTGACCGATAGTGCTGGAACTCTGAAATATTTGACGCGTGGAGCTGCTCTGAATAATTCGGAGCTGGATCAGCAGCGGTATCCGTTTGCGGGTCAGCCGATCGATCTGAAGATCACGATCAGCGGCGCGGTGTCTGAGGCTCGGCCGGCGGACATCAGCGCGCAGAATGCCTGGATGCAGAAGTGGGGATGGATTCCCCAGTATCATGGAAGCAAGATCGGCGGCGCGCCGGCTGCCGCCGATACGGCGATTGCCGCAGAGGCGGCGGGGCACGTGGGCGCTAGCGGGCCTGCTACGGGACTGTCGATTATTTATGACCCGCAATGTGCGTTCCCGTACTACAACAATGCAGGGACCTGGACCCCGTTCCGGTATGACACAAACTTCCGGCCGCTGCCGTTCACGCCGCGCTTGCCGGTTTGTGAGAGCATGCTCTATGTCGGACAGGCTCCGGACGACCGGCCTTAACTCTCTTTTATACGGCTGCCTCTAGTTACGAGACATTCGAATGGCTCGCCGGCGCAATGCGCCGGCGATGCGCCGATCATTTGGCAAGGTAAACCTATGCTTCGCAACTTTCGATTTGCACACGCCGCCGCCGTCGCTGCGCTTCTCGGCCTCAGCGTGACGGCTTCCGCGCCGGTTCACGCAGGGGCTTACACCTACAATACACAGGAGCGGCAGATCAACGCCGGCGTTCTCATCCTTCAGGACGCCTACAGTACAGTCACGCCTAAGCCAGACCTGCCGAATTACGATCCATACCCGTTTTATATCTTGAACCAGCGTACGGATGTAAAACCGGCGGGCTGGAGCATCGTCAATCCGATGGCGCCGAAGATCGTCACAGCGGATATCCTGGCGACCTGGAACCCGGTCACGCAGCAGATCCCGGGAGATCCGTATGGGATAGGATCGGGAAAGAGCGCGTACACGCTTGGCGCTCCTGTTACACAGAATATGGCGGCGTACTGGGAAGTACGCGTGAATTCGTCGACGAGCGCCGATGATCTGCGCCAATTCGATATTCTGCTGCTGAATATTCGCCAGGATCCTAGCCTCTCGACCACGACGCAAACCGGGATTCGGTTTACCGCGCAGCAGAAAGAACTTCTTCGGCAGTACGTCGATGGTGGCGGACAGCTGCTAATTGAAGCGCCGACAGCGGCTAATAAGATTGAAGACCTCTTTTTCCCTGTCGCGTTTACCGGAGGCAATTTCACGGGCGCCAATCTTCCTGAGGTTGACACGAATGTCCTATTTCGGCATCCCATTCTGAGCGAGCCGAATATCCTCGCGCAAAACGAATTGATCTCGCTCGGACATTCCGCAGAATTCGGCGCCGGGCAAATTGGACGGGCTTTGAGCATATTCGACGCGAGTGTTACGGATCCTTATGGTTTGCTGAGCGACGTTTTATATAGCGGCGGCACAGATGCCGTAATTAAGGCGGGACAGCTGGGCGCTGGTGAGGTCATTGTGGACACCACGGCGAGCACCCATTCCATCAACGGCTTTTTGGGCGGGAGCGACGTCACGGGGAATTTTGCTCCTCCGAACGCTTACATTGCCCCCAACTCCGGTCCCTACTGCAATAGCAGCGCGGGCGGCGCAATTGCTTCGGGTGTCTCATCCGCATTCACACGCGCTCCGATCGCCGATATGAAGTTCCTTGTGAATGTCATGAGCTGGGCTGGCGTCCACAGTTCGGAAAATGGCGGCTCGCATCAGAATTCGGCCTCGACCGATGTGATGGCGTCTTCCGTGACGCCGACCTGGAGCGCAGTTGGCGGAGGCATTGCGCCTCCGTCTGTGACATCCGCTCCCTTCTATATTGCCGGAAGTCCTGGGTCCGCCATCTTCGGCCACTATGTCGCTTCGGTGGACAAGGGCGGAATCGTCCATGTCTATGATCTCATTCCCGGTGAAGATTTGGACGCCAACGGCAATCCTGACGATGGGAAAATCGCGGACTATCAGAATGGCTCCTCCTGCGACGAACTCTGGAACACATCCGTAGGACCGTTTGCGTCGGCTCCGACAATCGCCACACCTCCTGGGAAGCAGCCGCAGGTATTCGTGGAGCTCGCTAACGGCAGCGTGAAGGCATTCAACCTGGTGACGGGTGACCCCGCCGCTATTCCCACCCCAATCGCGGGCACGTCTCCCTTGTATGGAAGCGGTGGGGCGCCGGTCCCTGGTTATGCTCCGGCGCCGACCTATTATGGCGGCAAGCTCTATGCTGGCCGCGCGGACGGCACGGTGGCTGTCTATGATTATGCGAAAAATTACACATGGGCGTTTTCCTTACAGCCGGGGCTTACTCCCGCTAACGCCGTCGCAAATCAAGCGGTCACTGCTCCGCCCGCGGTCGCGCTGAATGGCGCCAATGGACAGGCATACAGCAACGATTTGATCCTTTATGTTTCGACGAACCGATTTATCTACACGGTTTTTCTGGGAGCCTTCAATGAAACGCTGACATCGAACGGGGGCGGGTACCCAACGAAGCTGGTAAACATGTCGCCCACCGGCAATATTGAGGATACCCTCCCCGCGACTGGTATTTCTCGAACATTCGACATTCTTAATGGATACGAAGTTCCGGGCGGAGCGGGCGGGCCGAGTGGAAACCAGTTTACCGGCGTTGGCTCGTCGACGATCGGAGCGGACTATTTCGCCGTGCCGGCGGGTGGATCCGGGCAGGCCGTCGTGCGCACGGTGGTGGGTGCCAGTGACCAGTCCAAGGCGTTCGGAATAGGAAGTCCGCCGACTGGCGACTTCAGTGCGTTTGTGTCCGCTCCAGCGATCGACAAGAACGGTTACGCTTATGTGACGGTGACGGACCCACTGATCGGCAACAGCGCCATTGAGTGTATTCAGGATGGTTTGACGATCGCGGATCGCCGCGTGCGATGGCGGTTCCGTCTGCCGTCCGCCGGCGATGCGGGAACAGTGGATGCTGATGGGATCGATTATTCCCCGCGTCTGATGGATATGCACTTCATCGGCGCTCCGGTGCTGGATCGCAACGGCCGGGTTTATGCGCTGGCGGTGGACAATACTGCTGGCGGAAATCGCGCCGCTGTGCTGTGTTTCGACACGAACCAGTTGGTGACCGCCAATATCTTTGGTACGGGAGGAGTGGCCACCGGAACCGTCGCTTCTTACACGATTACCCAGCCGCGCGCCGACAACCTTTCGGAATTCGGAACGCCGTCTGTTGTGCCGCTGATCCAGGGACTGCAATTCAACACTCCCAGAAATGGATATGTCGAGTTCTCCAACTTTGCCGTGCCCGGATCGGGAGGCGCGGGGATCTATCCGAACCTGAGCGAGCCGCAGCCGGTTCAAATCTCGTATACGCTCTACGATGGCACAAATAACGTTCCTGTCGGCCCCGTTTCCGTTCCGGTCAGCACCAATATGAAGTGGTGCGTGTACCAGACGACGAATGCTCCTGTCTCTGCGGGCCTGACACTGGTGGGAGACTACATTTTCTTTGCGGATACGTCCGGTTTGGTCTACCGCGTGGGCGTGCAGATTTCTCCGTCCCTGGTGAACGCCAACTTCCGCTTCCTGGATGGAGCGGCGCCGGGCAGCAAAGATCAGCATCGCAAGCAGCTCTGGGAAAAGCAGGCGACGGGCCTTAGTGTCATCGACTCTATCCCCGCGTCCGGCAGCGGCTCGCTGATCTTGAACGGTTACGATACCGCCGGAGGGCAGATCTTCCCTGGAACTATTGCCCTGCAGAATAAGAAGACCGTTGTGCTTGACGCCGATCGTTTGTCGGAGTTCGACGCCGATGGCGATCTGGTCTGGTCCGTGGACTCCACGACGAAATCGACGGTGGCCGGCGGTTACTTAGATACCACTGGTACGGGTGCGCTGCCGGGCGCCACCGGCAAAGTCGTCGTTACGCATTCCGATTTCAACCATCCGGCGTCTGTCACGCAGCTCAATCAGAATAACTTCCTGATCGCGGATACCGGCAACAACCGCTGCGTGGAAATCGATCGCACGGGTAAGGTTGTTTGGGAATTGACCAGTTTCCGTGATCCCAATGGGGTACTGGCGAACTCTGGGCAGCCGACGACGCTCAACCATCCGACCAGCATTCGGGGACGAAGCTATTATGACGCGACGAATCACATCACGACTGTCACGTATTTGATCGCTGATACCGGCAATCACCGAATTATCGAGATCAGTGATGCGTTCTTGAACGGCGTTGCCGCGACAACGAATAATCATCGGCTGAGATGGGTCAGCCATACCTACGACACGCTGGCGCGAAAGTATAATTATGTCAGCGCGGATTATCTGTTTGCCCCGGACGGCTCGCAGTATATCGTGGGGCTGATCGGCAACTACCGGGTGGGGCAGTTCGGATCATCCGTCCTCGGCGCCGCAACGCTCCCTGTGGGAACGCAGCCGCCGGCCAGCGCGGACACGCCCGGCGGCAGTATCGTCATGCTCGATTACACGGCGCCAGGAGCCACGGCGGCTGCCGGAACCGCATCGGGCTTTATCCACGTCGACCAATTCGGCAGTGGGGCCAGCGCGGATTATCGACTGCGAACCTACTCGGACTTTGGCGCGTATTTGCAAACGAGCGTCGGGGATCGTAATAAGTACGATGTCGATACGGCCGCCAAAGCGGTGGCGGGTAATACGCTTGGCCAAGGGACAAATAATGCAATCTCTCTGACGAGGCCACGCTTCCTACAAACATATGTCACCAGTGTCGCCGGAACGCCGGTCTTGAACTTCTTGGTGACCGATGCGGATGGAGCCTTTGATTTGCGCCTTGTGGACACTGTTGGGGGGCATGGCGGTAGCCTTGGATTTTACCGTCCTGTCGCGCAATGGGGATTCACGAACGTGGATTACAATCAGATGATGACGCCTGTTAAACGGGGCGATGTTTCATTTGAGCGCACCAATATTCCGTTCTCGGCAACGAGTCTACAAATCACCGGACACGATAGAATAACCATTGGCGTCACGCCGTGCATTATCGGCGAATACTTAATCAGCGCTGCAACTCCGCAGGGAGACACGGGATCGGCGATGGGTGACCCGAATTTCACGATTGGAGAAGAATTGCCGCCAACTTCTAAGACACCTCCGCGGATCGGCGGCGAAGTCTTTCAGATTAAGTATGGATCGATCTATCGTGGCGGTAAGAACCCTCCGTCCATACCGTATGACAACTCATATTGGAACGCGGGATTGCCAACCATCAGTCGGCCGACGAACGGCGCCGCATTAGTGCAGCCCACGGGTGCACTGACGCCCCTCTAGGGAATAAAATCCTCGTGACGCAGCCGCCGATCGCGGCTGCGTTTGATGTCCAAATGAGCGTTTCCTTTGCCTGGAGAGCGATCGGGCTAGGTCTGAAAATTATGTATCGAAACAAGTCCCTTTCTTTATTCAAGCGGTCTGCGGCGTTTGTTGCCGGCGCAATGGCGCTTCTGGCGACGAGCGCCGGCGCGCAGTCGCCTACTGGAACTTCGCCTAATACTCCGCGTCCCTACAGCTGGCCGTCGTTCCACGCCGGGCGTTATGAAGATCCGTCGACGACGGGAATCGATCCGACGCAGACGGCTGAAGAGTATATCAGCCAACTGCTGGGAACGCCGTCCGGCCTCTTCACGGAGCCGGTTGGATACCCAACGCCAGGAGCCACCCTCTGGACGCAGATTCCGAGCTTCCTGTTGGGTAACTACGATCCCGCAAACCCGCCGGGAGGATTCGGAGCTGTGTCTCCATATCCCGTCAACAATGCGGACCTTCACAATTTCCGTCCCAATACGTTCAGTACAAAGTACATCGCCTATTGGCTGGCGCCATTTGCCTACGCGGATGCACTCGTTGGCGGCGGAACCGTGGATGATTCCGTGATTGCGACGCCCCAGTTTTCGACGACCGGAACATGGACATCCATCACTGGAAACCCAGTCGCCGATACTGCGACTGGCCTCGAATATCAAACCATTGCCGCCAGTGGAGCGGGGTCCACCGCGACCTGGATCATCACCGTTCCAGCCACGGGTAACTACTCGATTGTGGCGCACCTTCCGGTCAGCGCTCCCAACGCCTCGACAGCCGCTCATTACGACCTCAGTTCAAGTAATGCTGGGTTTACTGCGGATAAGGTGATTGTTTCGCAGAAATTTGGCGGGACGGTCAGTTTGAAGTCGCCAGTATTTCTTACGGCGGGATCGACGGTAACAGTCGTTTTAGATGACAGTCTGAATACAAGCGTCGCTGGTTCTCTTGTCATCGCGGACTCGATCTCGCTTCTCAGCACCGCTGGCGCCGATCAGATTGTGGATGAAGAAGACGTTCACAACGTGTCTCCTACGGATTTCGATACGACGGGAACTTGGACGGCCACCACGACGCCGGAAACGGCAGGATCGGCCTCGAACGGGACCTATCTGAGAACCCCGACCTCCACGCCCGCGAACGCTACGGCGACTTGGCAGTTCAAGCCGACGCTGTCGGGACTTTACCAGGCCACGGTCCATATTCCCAATTCCGATACGCTGGCGGTTGGCGACGCGGCGAAAGAATTCCGGATCACGGACGCCCATTATGTCATTACGGTGACCCACAACGCGGTTACGCGTAAGGTCGTTGATGTCACGAAGAGCCAAACAGAGGCGAACAGCGCGACACTGCTGGGCGCTCCATTCTCCGTCTTCGCCAATGACACGGTCAAAGTCACCCTGTCGAATGAAACGGCAAACACGCTGCCTACGGGAGCCATATCGCAATTTTATGTCGTCGCAGACACGATGATGCTGTCGCATACGACTGCGGCCACCGTCGACAGCAGTCCGGTCGCGGTAAACGCGACAGAATATCCGGACATCAAGGATGCACTTTATCTGGGAGTCCAGGCCGGCACAGTGACGACGGAAGATCGAGACCCTGCGACCAATCTTCCTCGTTATCGCGGCAATATCACTGTAGGTGTGGACAATCCGGACGCAACACGCCAGATTCGGCAGCTCGTATACTTTGGACGTAATGAGACATTGACCGGCGACGGCACGGACTCCACAATCGACGATACCCTTTCTGGGGCTAAGTTCGTGACCGCCGGTACCTGGACGGGCGTGAGTGGTACGATCGCGGCGGACACGGCGGTGAACGCGGAATACCTCACGGCTCCTGTCGGTACGGGGACGGCAACCGCGATTTGGAAGATACCTGTTGCGACCGCCGGCACGTATTCGGTCACCGTGCATTTGCCGACTGCGGCCCCCGATGCGTCGACATCGGCGCACTACACCATCGCCTATAACAACGGCGCCGCCCAGTCTACTGCGGTCACAATCTCGCAGGCGGGAGGCGGGGATGTGGTCCTGCTGAGCAACGTTTTCCTCGCCGTTTCAACAACAGTGACGGTGACACTCGATGACACCGCCGGCGCCGCCGTCGCGCCGGCAGTCGTGATTGCGGACTCTGCTTCCATTACGACTTCCGCGAACCGAATCGGCCGTGTCTATTGTGTGGACGGCTTGACAGGCGGCGTCGTTTGGCGCTACACGCTGCCGGGCATCAATACCAAGGTCAGTGCGGTCAGCACGAACACGGAGATCCATTCGACGCCCGCAGTGGCTAAGTTCAACGTTCTGACCGATAACTTCTCGGCCACACAAAAGAAATTGTGTGTTGTGGTTTCCGATGACGGCGGCCATGTCTATTGCCTGGACGCGGTCGGCAATCGTGATGGGGACAGCATCGACCCCAACTCCGACAAGGTCGGAACTACGACGGCGTACTGGATCTGGCGCCCGGATCAGAACCATGTCAAAGTCATTAAGGACAATGGCAGCCAGGACAACTCCACTCCAGAAAAAAACAAGACGTTTGATTCCGCGAGCGATCTGTTCGCGCCGCAGGCATTCCAAACCGCATCGCCGACTATTGCTGTGGATGGCTCAGGCAACGGTACGATCTATATCGGCAACAAGAATGGCGTTTTGTATGCGCTGGACGCCACCGGGGCGCCCGCGTATTCCGATCCCGCCGGCGTCAACGATATTTCGCCTTACCTGCGCAGCGCTCGTCTACTGGGTAATCTTTCCGATGTCACCAAAGCAACGGCCAAGCCAATTTGGTGGTTCAGCGTGAGCGGCTCCGCCGCCGGGGGAGCGGGCAGCGCGGCGATCGAATCGGCTCCATCCCTGGACTCGAACGGCGCGGGCACATATCGCATTTACTTTGGCTCCAGTCATGAACTGGGGGGGACTTCCAATTACGGCCGTATCTACGCCCTGGACAGCACCGGCCCGGACGCGCCGCCGAACAGTCCGAATGCGACTGTCAAGCCCGGCACGAAGGGATACAACACTTCCGTTGCAGCATGGGAGTTCCCACGCGCTCGCGAACTCTCGGCGGCGCTGAAAGTCCGCCCCGCACTGGGCAGCATCACCGGCTCGCCGGTCGTATATCGCTATCCCGGCGCGGCTGCGACGAGCATCTATTTCGCCGCGAATACCGGCGCCGAAATCCCAGCCGGCTCGGCGGCGGGAACCGCCCCCGCACGAGATTCGGATGGAAACACGGGACGTATTTGGAGCATTCAGCCCGGCGCCACTGCGGCAAGCTTTAACTGGGCGTATCCTACGACGACCGATCCGAACGCCGTCGCCTTTGATACGACGGTCCAAACAACCCTGCCGATCGGCGGGTTCCTGCACGCCACTCCGGCGGTCGGCGTGGTGCAGTTCCCAAAGATCATCCAATACGATCCGCCGGCGCCCAAGGATTACCTGCACGTTGACGCCGTGAACAACACGGCTGTTGGTGTTCGCGGCCAAAACGTACCGATGCTCTATGTCGGTACGGCGGGCCAGGACAATGCAATGTACGCGCTCGACTTGCTGGGATCAGATGACTCACAGCGCGGCGTATATCGCATAGACGCTCCGAACGGCAGCCGGTTCGAATCCTCGCCGGCCTTGCTTGTCAACGCCAACAATACTCCCGCGGGCGGCAGCGGTGGGATGGTGTACTGCACAGCGGGAACCCTGCTTTATCAGTTCAGCGCCACGCCGCTGTCGAACAACACGGTCAACACAGATGATCCCAGCGGATATCAGCCGTTCGCGCGTATCGCCGTGGACGCCATCTTCGGAAACTGCGGCCCGGTCTCATCGCCGACGCTGGCGGCGGCGGAGGTCACGGATATTAGTCCGAGTCTTGGCGTAGGACTGACGAATACCACTGACTGGCTCTATGTCGGCGACACCACGACAGGCCTGACGAAAGGTCTGACACCAGCGACACAAAACGGCGGCTTCGATCCCGGCACATTCATTCCCGGGCAGCCGACGCTGCCGCCAGGTATTGATGTGCCCCCGGCTTATTCGCCGATTGAAACTCTGCACATCCATATCTTTGACGGCTCGGCGGCGCACCCTGGTACGAGCACGAATATGGGCGACGAGAATAAAGTCGGCCAGGATCTGCCGGTCTTTGAGTGGGGAGACAACGCCTATATCCGGGTCAGCAACATCGTTCCCGCCAATCCTGCGGATGGCGACGCCACCCTCCGTATGCCCGATCCCGATCCGGCAAATCCTGGAGTGTACTACTTCACGGATGGCCAGCCCGTGACGGTGCAGATCGGTGATGTCGGGCCTACGATCACAGCGAATGACAACGGAACCATTCCGAATATCAATCAGCTGCTCGCGGCATCGCTGCCCGCCGACGGCTTCTATGTACGCTCGGATCCGTCAACGATTGATCCACTGGCGGACTCGAACGCTACTCAGCAGAAATGGTTCGGCGCGTATACCTACGCGATCCGTGACGGCACGGGTCGTTTGAATACGCCCGGCTCCATGAGGCGTGTGACGCTGGCGCGCCAAACGGCGCAGGTTCGCACTGTTGCAGGAAACGCCTATGTAGGCACTGTCACACTGCAGTCGCAGATCGGCAACTCTCAAGTCGATCCGACCTTCGGTATCTTGAACCCTCTGGCTTTGGCAGGAAACGCGCCGAGGGTGGACAATGCAGATGTTGCAGTTGGTCTTCTTGGGATTGGCCCAAACAATGCTGTCGCTGCTCCAATCAATGGGGCAGACGCGCAGGCGCTTGCGAATGGCAATACCATCTATTCAGGGGCTGTGCCTAAAAACGGCTACAGCCTGGGTGGGGGCGATCCGACGAATCCGTCAGCCGGAACGAGCGGCGCGGCCGCCACGACCTATCCGACATTCTACCAATCCGTCGCCACGGCGACCGGTGAAATCAATCATGGATCGAGTGGGACAAATCTCACTAAGATCAATGGAATCGTTCAGGGCGGACTGCAAATTTCGGACCGAAGCAAGCTGCCCACCACTGGTGGAGTGCTTCGGATCCGCATGGAGCAAGCTCCATTGCAATGGAATGACCCTACAGGAATTGATGGCGCTCAAGCGACGATTAATCCACTTCCATGGGAGACAATGCCTGTATCGTTTGCGGCTGGAGCAAATCGCAGTCCTGATTATCCAGACATCGCCAGCAACAACGTGTCTGAACTCCTGCAATTCCGGCCTATTCTTGGAGGGTCGCCAACGACAAACCTGAATACTTCCAGTGGACAGGTAACAGCACCCGGGCTTCCGTACCAGCCGAGCGCGATCAAGCTTACCGTCCATACGCCGAAGTACCAGCCGGCTAACCTGACCGGCGGTCTGGCGAACGGAGTTGCGAACGGCTACCATACTCGGGTGCGCGTGTTTGTCGACAGCAATCAGAACAGCGTGTGGGACTTCGGCGAAGCGTACCGTGATGTTGATTTGCAGTCGGGCGTCCTTCCAGATATGTCGACCAGCATCGTTGAGAACACGACGGATGTCGGCGCTGTGCCACAGGGCTTCGGTCTGCACACGGACGCTTACTCGGATCTTGGTTCATTCCTGCCTCCCGGCGACCCGTTCGTTTCGCCGGCCGTTTCGACGCCCGGCAACTATGGCCAGTTCTTCAAGCCCGTGACGGTGCATAACAATGGCAACGTTAACCTTGTCAATGCGCAGTTCGATCAGCGGATCTACCAATATCCTGCCGGCAACCCTCGACAGGATCTCAGCATCGCGCTCCTTTCGGAGGGAGTGGATAATACTTCCTCCATCCAGGCGTACGATAATGCTCAGTTGACAGGAACGAAACGGTATTTGGTGCGCACCTCGATCGACCATGACTTAACGGCGATCGTGCAGAACCCTGTGGTCGCTGGAAAGTATCCGGGCGCGACATTCCATAAATCGCGTGTCGGCGATGGCTCGCCGTCCGTGCTGTCAGTTCCAGACCGATCCGCCGACGATTACGGCGTCTCCAGCAACCCGTATGTCAGCGTCGCCGTTCCGTTCGGCACACCGATCGGCACATACCATCAAACGCTGCGGCTGTTCGAAGGAATGGATACGGCGGGGTATAACTGGCTGGTCGGCCCAACGTACGTTGGCCAAAAGGCGGGACATGCCTTGATCACTCCGGCTTCAGCGGATGCGATCCAGCTGGATGGTTTCGCACAGATCGACACGGGCGGGAAGCTGGAATCGGTTCAGCCATACAGCGAGCCCGGCACCACAGTGAAAGTCAGTGTGACCGAAGCCCGTCTGACCAAGAACAAGATCTTTGGCGACCTGCCAATGATCGACGATGCGGGAGCGTCCGTAGGCTCCAACTATCTGCCCTCCGCCTTCCGTGATCTGTTCTGGGGAACTGGCGTCGGTGGTCCTTTGGGATCGGGTAAGGTAAATCTGCTCTGGACTTCGACCCGCTCGACTCCGGCGTCGATCTTCTCCACGGCCCTTCCCAGCCTGGGGTCGAACTTCCCGCTGAATGGATTTACGGCGAATTCCGCTGCGAGCTGGTTTGCAGCGCCTATGAACCCAACGGCGGTCGCGGGTCTGAACGCCGGCGCCTCGGTGGCGCAGGAACAGCATGTTTATGACGCTAACGGCGATCGGTTTATCAGCTCGGGCGCTGCTTATGGTTTCTACGGTAACCTCGTTGGCAGCGCCACGGACCTGATCTGCTCGAAAGTTGATATGACTAGCGGCGTTCCGATGCTGACTGGAACGGCGTCCGATATTACACAGAACGACCATATCACTCCCAAATATGGAGTTCATGGGCTGAAAGTGTCCAGCAACCTCTCGGGATCTGGAGTAACATTCCCGTCCGCGAACGGCGGAGCGAATTCGATTAGTGAAGACCTCTGGGCGTTCTGGTACACCGGCGCGCGCGGCGGATCGAGTATCCAGTATTCGGCGACTACGACAACCAATAGCGGCGATGTGACGGGGACCTGGCGCAACCCGGCGACACTGCCTATCCCCGCCGGGCTCTCGGCGGTATCCGACCCGAGCGCCGTTCTGATCCCTGGGGCTACGCCGCAGATCCAAGTGACCTATACGGGCGTCAGTCCGGATGGCAACTCGGATATTTACTACAGCTACTATCAGCCTTTTCATCCGTACAAGGCCGATCCTGCTAATCTGGCGGGGAATGGGGCCAGTCCGGATGACACGAAGGTCGGCCTGCTGCTCATGGCCATGCCGGCAATCAACGAGTACCTCCAGCCGGACGCCACTAACCTTTGGTGGCAGGCGCGCGATGTGGCTTGGCTGCGGATGACGACGCTGCCAATCAACATCAATAACACGGCGCTGGTGGCGCCGACGCCGCCGACTTATGACCGCGCGAGCGGACTGCTGACGTTTACCGGCGTCACCGGCGGCCCGAACCAGTCGCAGACGGTCTACATCGACCTGGCGCGCGGACGCGTTCGCTTCCGCCCATCCCTGCCCAAGAACGCCGTGGTCTATGCGACGTTCCAGCCGCGGGCGAAGCGTATTACGACGGACGCGCTGGCAGATTCGGCGGCGACGACGATACTGGACGAGGCCTTCAAGTACAACGAAAACGGCCTGATTGGATCGCGTGTCTCTACCGGTCGGATGTGGTATATCTACCGGAAGTCGGGTGGAGCGGGCGCAGGCGTTAAGCCGTCTCTCTTCTACAAAAACCAGCGTTTGACAGTGGACCTGCACGACGCGAACAACAGGACGATTAGCATCAAGCTCAATGATGCCGGTCAGCCCATTGTCACTGTCAGCATGGGTTCGCTGGGAACGATCTACGATACCAACACTCCGACAGGCAATGTCGATATTGACTGGAAGCGCGGACGTCTGTACTTCCCGCTGAATATCGGCGGGACCCGGACTGAAGGCCAGCAGGTGACCGTCAACTTCACATACGACGACAAATCTGCTAGTGGCGCGCCTGGTCCTGCTATCGTCTCCAATGTCCAGTGGATGGACGAAGCACGTGGTACAGACATCGGCTCACCCAGCGCGGAATCGAAATCCGGAGGCGCGGACTCCTCAGAACGAGCGATTCCGATGAAGACGGTCGTCAATGAGAGCGGCGTCACCGCCTTCCTTGATCCGTCCGCATACGCGGATGTCCTGGGAGGATCGTACCAGTACGACGTTCTCAGTGCGGGCTACATCAAGAAGTCGACCGACCTGCCGCATAACATCTGGCTGTTCTGGTCGAGCAACCGAAATGGGGCGGGGGACTTGTATTCCGAAGTCCTCAATCCAAGGTTCTCCTCAGATACGCCTTAGTTGAGACATGCAAAAGGGCCGGGACGCAATCGCGTCCCGGCCCTTCTTTTTTGGCAATCCTATCTTTTTGTAGATTGGGTTATTTGCGGCCGCTGGCGGGAAGCAGCTTCTTAAGCTGATTCATCTCGTCGCGCAGTTCGGCGGCCCGCTCGAACTCCAGCGCGCGCGCTGCCTGCTTCATTTCCTTTTCCATGTCCGCCAGAGTCGTCATTAGCTGATCCAGCGGCATCGTCTCCGGGTTCTTGCTGCGCGAGACGTTGTAGTAGCTCTTCTGCTCGGCCACCTTGCGCGACTCAATGACCTCACGAATCGCTTTGTCTACGGTATAGGGCGTGATGCCGTGTTCGATGTTGTACGCCGTTTGAATGGCGCGGCGGCGGTCGGTTTCTCCGATCGCGCGCTCCATCGAGCCCGTGATCCTATCGGCATACATAATGACCTGGCCGCCCAGATTACGCGCGGCGCGCCCGATCGTCTGAATGAGCGACGTTTCCGAGCGCAGAAAGCCTTCTTTGTCGGCGTCCAAGATCGCCACCAGCGAGACTTCGGGCAGGTCCAGCCCCTCGCGCAATAGGTTAATGCCGATAAGGACGTCGAACACGCCCAGGCGCAGGTCGCGCAGGATCTCCGTACGCTGCATCGTCTGAATGTCGCTATGCAGGTAAGTGACCTTGACATTCAGATCTAGAAGATACTCGGTCAAGTCCTCGGACATCTTCTTGGTGAGCGTCGTCACGAGCACGCGCTGCTCGCGCTCTACGCGCGTTCGGATCTCGTTGAGCAGGTCATCCACCTGTCCCTTGGTGGGGCGAATGATGATCTCCGGATCGACCAGTCCCGTCGGGCGAATGATCTGCTGGACAATCTTGCTGGAGTTCTCACGTTCATACACTGAGGGTGTCGCGGAGACGAAGACGCATTGATTGACGCGCTCCTGGAACTCTTCAAATCGCAAAGGGCGGTTGTCGCCGGCGCTGGGCAATCGAAAGCCGTATTCGATCAGCGTATCCTTACGAGCTTTGTCGCCGTTGTACATCGCGCGCAGCTGCGGGAGCGTCTGGTGCGATTCGTCGATCACGATCATAAAATCTTTAGGGAAGTAGTCCAGCAGGGTATTGGGGGCGGTGCCGGGCGCTCGGCCGTCGAACCAGCGCGAGTAGTTTTCAATACCACTGCAGAACCCAACTTCCCGGATCATCTCCAGATCGAAGCGTGTGCGCATCTCGATGCGCTGCGCTTCCAATAGTTTCCCCTGCTGCTTGAACAGAGCAATTCGGTCGTGCATCTCGTTTTCGATGCCGACAATCGCCGCTTCCAAGCGGTCCGGGCTGGTGACGAAGTGCGAGGCGGGGAAAACCGTGATCTCGTTCTTGGTCTGTAAAACCTCACCGGTCAGTGGATCGACCACGACGATCTTCTCGACTTCATCGCCGAAAAACTCGACGCGAATGACGACTTCCTCGTCGGCCGGCTGAAGCTCCAGGACGTCGCCGCGTACTCGAAAGGTGGAGCGTGTGAGGACAATATCATTGCGCGTGAACTGCATATCCACCAGACGCCGCAGAATGTCGTCTCGGTCGTATTCCTTGCCCTTTTCAAACGACAGGATGATCTTGGCGTACTCTTCCGGCGCGCCGAGGCCGTAGATGCAAGAAACGGAGGCGACGATAATTACGTCACGCCGCTCCAGAACAGCCTGCGTGGCTGAGTGACGCAGACGGTCGATCTCGTCGTTGACGCTGGAATCTTTTTCGATAAATGTGTCGGTGGATGCGATATAGGCTTCCGGCTGATAGTAATCGTAATAAGAAACGAAATACTCGACGGCGTTTTCACCGAAGAAGTCTCGGAACTCCGAACACAGCTGCGCGGCGAGCGTCTTGTTGTGCGCGATCACGAGGGTGGGGCGCTGCACCTTTTCGATCAGATTCGCGATTGTGAAGGTTTTGCCCGTACCGGTGGCGCCAAGAAGCGTTTGATAGCGCTCTCCCGCCTCAATCCCCTCCGCAAGCTGACGGATCGCCTCCGGCTGATCGCCCGACGGCGTGTACTTCGAGATGACTTTGAACTGTCCCATGCCGAAACCTCCCGCGCTGACCGTATCCCAAAATTATACCCGGTCCGGCGTGGATCGAACGTATGAGCGATCGCGCGGAAACGATAACTTTATCAGCTCGGCTCAATGGTCAAATCGTTTTGGACGGTTTTTCCGGAGGGAAGAGTGTCGGCGGCAATGCGTCCGGCGAGCGCCTTTTGTTTGGCGTTCTGAACTTTGCCGCGCAGTTTGACGCCGTCCGAGCCGGCGTCCACGCGGATGGTTTTGGGGAGATTGGCGTTCGCCTGGATGGCGGCGGTGACTCGCGCGCCCAGGCTCAGTTTATCTAACTGCGGCTTGGCGGTCTTCAGCGCCTTGTCCGCTTCGTGCTGAACGATGGCGGCATTGTTCTTCGTGTCGTGTTCAACGCCGTTGATGGTGCTTTGGGAACAGCCGGCGCCGAGTAATCCGGCGCCGATCAGAATGGAATATGAGAAGCTGCGATGCAGTGAGATCATGAGTATGACGCCTCCTTGGCTATCATTCCCAAATCTCGCATGAGGTAACCGTGTGGGAAGCGCGTTAAGCGGCGCACTCCAGCTCGCATTCCACCACTGTGGGAGCCAGTGAGACACGATTACGACCGCTATGCTTGGCGTCATAGAGCGCCGAGTCGGCGGCGACGATCAGCTGCGCGGGGGTCTCCATTGTTACGGTCAGCATGGCGGCGCCGAAGCTTGCCGTCACCTGGCGATGGGGCCATTCGGCGCTTTCGACTGCGGCCCGGCAGCGCTCGGCGATGACGGCCGCGCCGTGTACGTCCGTGCTGGGCAGGATAAGAACGAACTCTTCGCCCCCATAGCGCGCGACCAGATCTTCGTTGCGCACGCAGCTCTGAAGGATCCGCGCAATCTGCCGCAGGACTTCGTCACCGGCGGGATGGCCGAAGTTGTCGTTGAATTGCTTGAATTGATCCACATCAAGCAGCACGGCCGACAGCGGCGAGAGATGGCGACGGGCGCGAGTCATCTCTTCGCGCAGACGATCCTGAAACGTACGATGGTTTTTCAGGCCTGTCAGCCCATCAGTCGTCGCCAGTGTCGCGAGCTGTTCGTTGGCTCGCTCCAGCTCGCTCGTCTGGTACTCCAGCACCACATTGAGATCTTCGATCTGGCCGACATGCGCCTTCAATTCATGCTCATGCTGCTTTTGCGCGGTGACGTCGTTGAACGTAGTCACCACGGCGTAGGGCTGATCCATGCCCATCATCATCAAGGGAGCGGAGCCAACGGTCAGCCACTTCACGGAGCCGTCCGCATACTCCACACCCATCAAAACGTCATGCTGCGCTTTTCCGGTGGCGAGGGTTACACGGGACGGAAACTCATCCTGTTCGAACTCCGCGCCCTTTTCATGCAGAATCCGGCATTTTCGCCCAGGACCGACCCTTCCGAAAAGGTCCTCGTCGTTCAGATCCAGGATTTCCCCGGCGCGCTGATTGCTCATTTGCAGCTGGCCGTAGGCGTCGTGAACCACCAGCCCCTCCTGCATGGCGCCGATAGCCGAGCGGAACAGGTTTTCGCTTTCTCGCAGTTCTTCCAGCGCCGCCGTGCGTGCGGTCAGCAAACTTTGTCGGGCTTCCTGTTCGGCGGCTTTGCCGGCGATGGCGCACGCCCAGCCGGAAACGATCTCCAGCGTCCGCAGGTTATCCTCGGAAAACCCGTCGTCCTTACGTGATGCGATCATCATCGCGCCCAGCATTTCGTCGCCGCTGAAGAGCGGAATGATCGCCACAGATTGCACGCTCAGTGACGCAAGCCATTGGGGATCGACCCGCTCATCCTGCGACGCATCAGGTACGTAAATCAGGGATTTGGACTCGCGGCAAGCTCCCAGCAGACCGGTTTCCGTACTGACGCTCTGGTAAAGCTGAGACACAAAGTCGCCGCTGACATAGCTGTAATAAAGGCTGGCGGAGCCTCCCGTGAGAACAACGGCGCCGTCGGCGTCGGTAAGCGTGAGCGCTCGGTCCACCACCATCTGCATCGCGTCATCCGTATCGCCTTGCGTCGTCAGCAGTTCGTGCTGAGCATTGACAAGGGCGGAAAAGTGCTCGCGTTCAGATCGCCAATCGGCGTTGATGGGAGTATTGGTATTCTGCGTTGCGGACATAGTCTGCCCTTAGACTTTCTGATGGCGTAAATTCTAACCTATATATCGGCAGATGCGTCGCCCTGCTTGAGGCTGAATTCTCAGAATCAGAAATTATGCCGCCAGCCCATCACATATTCCGCCAGCCGCAGCAATCCGGCGGCAAGGGTCGCCAGCAGACAGAACCAGAGGATACGCGAGCGGGCCGAGCGTGGCAGAAGGGCGCGGTCGCGCAGGCCGATGAGCATGGGGGCTCCGTCGATAAAAACCGTGAGAAACGCGGTGTAAGCCAGCCAGCCCAATGGGTGAAGCGCCAGCGATTGCCGCAAGTCGCCGTGACCGATCAACACGAAGGCGCGTGTCAGTCCGCAGCCGGGGCAGGGGAGACCCGTCAGGTAATAAAAGGGGCATATTGAAGGGAGGTGAAGAATATGTCCGGATAAGTCCGGCAGTGGGAGCGTGACGCTGAGGAATATGACGGCGCAAGCGGCCAGGCATTCGTGTTTCGCCCGTCTGCTCTCTCTCGCCGCATCGTCCACGTCTGATACCCTGTCTTGCTCGGTCTGACGTTCTCTGCCCACGCTCATGCTAGAGTTTAGCACATTTGGCCACTGGGTAACTGAACAGTGGTAGGAACTTACAAATTCATGAAGCCTTCAGGCTTCAGTAGTATAAAAAACGAAGGAATGCGCCGCGCATTCTTGGAAAGTAAACGAGGAAGGCGATGGGAAATTTTGAATCGCCCAAAGATATTAGCCCTCAACATGCGCTCAATCAAGGGGGATTGTTGTTCGAGAGGCAGTTTCCCGCAGATGCTCGCATTGTTCCGCAGGCGCGCCATGATGCGTTGGCCATCTGCCAAAGCTCGGGCATCACGGACGATGAGTGCACTTCGCTGGACCTCGCTTTGGGAGAAGCACTGGCGAACGCCGTTCGGCATGGCGGTTCGGAAGGCTTTGTTTGCCTCGCCGTATGGAGCTATCAAGGCAATTTGATCCTGAGGGTACATAATGGAGGCCCCGGGTTTGAACCGCCGCAGCCTCCCTATCCCATGCCGGCCGGGTTCCCCGCGACGAGCGGGCGTGGCTTGCCGTTGATGGAAACGCTGACTGACGCCATGATGGTATGCCGGGGGGACGCCAATGAGGGAGGATCTTCAACCTTTCTGGTGAAACACCTCCCAGAAGCAAAAACGGCTATTTAGGAACGTTTATCGGTGATACACGTCGATCAGTCGACAGGAGAAAACACAATGCCGCAGGACAAAGAAGCTCAGCATCGCTACGAGCAAGCCGCCGCCGCCGGGAAGGCTGCGCGCCATGACGAGATCGCGGATCAAGAATTGAACGACGCCTATTTAAAAGCAGACAGCCACACCGGGCAGCAAGGCGAGCTGCCGCCCAATACGGATGCGCTGGACGCGGCTGATGTCAAGGAAGCCTATGCGCTTCTGGAGGACTTCACGCGAGATGCGCTGCATCGCGTCCGTATCGTTCCCGCCGGCGCGCTGCTGAGCGCGGGCGACGCCTATGTCAACCTCCATGATCGGCGACGCGGCGAGCTTCGCGCGTCGGGTGATGAGACAGTGGTGGGAGAGGGCCAGTATTTCGTAGCGAAGAAAGATGTGGACTACGAGATCTGGGACAAGCTGCTTTATCTCGAGCGATAACTCAGTCTCAATACGAGGAAGAAGGCGCGGACCATAGTGTCCGCGCCTTTTTTGCGCCGATTGTATCTGGCGCATGCTCGCCTTCTTCGGGTAAAATCGCGGCGACACTACCCAAGGAGGCGGCTTGATGTTTCCATATCACGTGCACAAGTATTTGATGGGCGCCATCGCGGGAACGCCCGATCTTTTCGAATATCATCTGCAAGACATGACCGAGGAAGAAGCCGATTTTCGTCCCGATCCCGAACGCTTCACGCTGCGCGAAGCAATTACCCATGTCGCCGACTGGGACGAAGTCTTCACGGGGCGTTTGATGCAAACTTTGGAAGACGACTATCCTACGCTCGTCGGCCTTGACGAAGGACAGGTCGCGGTCGACCGCGACTATGCGCACGCCGACTGGAAAGCGCAGCTCGTCCTTCTGCGCGAACGCCGCCTGCGCATGTCCCATCTGCTGCGTAATCTCAACGCCGCTGATTGGGAGCGGGCCGGAAACCATACCGAAAACGGAAAGATGACGATCGCCGATCAGGCTGTCATGGTCGCTGTGCACGACAACTACCATGTGCGTCAGATCGCCGACTTCCGCGCGGCCTACGCCGCGCAGGGCAAGCACTTCGCGGCGCTCTAGGCTGGGCCCTCACCCCCCGGCCCCCTCTCCCAATTCTGGGAGAGGGGGA
>NZ_JBDSQY010000235.1:0-24275 GCF_039929585.1 Capsulimonas sp. | reverse complement strand
GAGGTTTCGCATGACCTCGTCAAACTGCGTTTTTAGCGCGGTAACAGCCGACTGCGTGAATGACGCGTCCGCTGTGATATTGTACGGGGATTTCAATAGTTTTTCTCCAGGCGTGTGATCACTATCTTGTATGATTTGGCGCCATTTTGTCAAGCAAGCAAAGACATGGCAGGAGTCGAAGGCTTATGCGTGGAACGATCACCCAATATGGCAAGTCGAATACAGCAAATCACGAATACCCCTCTTTCTCCCATCAGTTTTTCCGAACGACGTCTTCGCTTAAACCCCGAGACGGCGACCGAAGCGCCGGAGCCTTCCCAGGCCGCGAACGCCGCCCTTCAAGCCGGGATTACCGTCCTCCACGCCGCACACGAACGCGAGGCGATCTCGCTCCATGCATCGCTTGCCACGATCCAGCATCCTTCGCCCTATCTTGTCAGCACAACAGACGGGGATGTGCTCGCGCGCTGTCCCGCCACGGAGGACGGCGCGGCGGAAGCCGTTCAAAAAGCGATCGCGCGCAAGAAAGAAATGTTCGGCGGGCGTACACTGGATCTCTTTTCACTGTATGATTTCCGGCGGGACACCCACCTGGAATCCGTGCTTACCGGCGCTTTCCGGGCGCTGCGCGAGGCGCGAGAAGCCCAGGAAATCCAATGCATAGGCGTCACTTGCTACGGCGATTACGAAGCTCTGGCGTATGCTATTCAGAACGGCATGGTCGAACTCGACTTTGTAATCGTCCGTTATAATTATTTGGACCAGCAGGCCGGCAAAACATTGATCCCTCTTTGCCGAGAGCGCGGGATCGATGTGATCGCCGCACAAACATTCTCCTGGCGAGGCGACATTCCCTTCCCGCGTTTCCCTAATATCTGGCGCTACCGCAACATGACCAAGAATTTCTACGGTATGTCCGTGGCGCAGGCGCATCTTAAGTGGCTGACGGCAAGCGGCCAGTTCGACAGTATCCTTGTCTCCATGCAGGAGCCCGCTCAGGTGCTGGAAAATGTCGCCGCCGTCAAAATCGTGAAACTGCCGGTCGGACTGGAAGCCCTCTTCCAGAATATCGGCGGCGCGATCGAGGACACGTCCGATGGGTGGCTCGGGCTGCGAGACGATGAGATCTGGGAGTATCAGCTTGCCGCGAAGGCGGAAATGGAGCGGAGAACGAGGCGGTGAGCGATCCGATCATCCAGTGTGTCCCAAACTTCAGCGAAGGGCGCCGTCCTGAAGTGGTGCAGGCGATTGTCAACGCCGTCGCGAGCACGCCCGGCGTCCGCCTGGTGGATTGGAGCGCCGACACCGACCACAACCGTATGGTGGTGACGTTCGTCGGCCCGCCCGATCCTGTGGCGAAGGCCGCGAAACTGGCGGCGGCCGCCGCCGTTCGGCATATTTCTCTTACCGATCACCACGGCGTGCATCCTCGCTTAGGAGCGATCGACGTGCTGCCGCTTGTCCCGATCCGCGATATCACAATTTCGCAATGCTCCGAGCTTGCCGTGCGCCTTGGCGAAGACATCGCTCGGGAGCTTGACCTCCCCGTCTTCCTCTACGAGTTCGCATCCCGTCAGCATCGCACGCTTCCCGACGTACGGCGCGAGGCATTCTCGGAAATTAAACCAGACTTTGGACCAATGACGCCCCACCCCACCGCCGGCGCGGTCGTCGTGGGCGCCCGCGGCCCACTGATCGCCTACAACGTAAACCTCGGGGCATCCGATATTCGAATTGCGCGCCGAATCGCTCGCGAGCTGCGCGCGGACGGAGCTGGCGGTTTTCAGGGCGTCCGCGCCCTGGGGCTCGCGTTAGAGTCTCGCGCTTTGACACAGGTCTCAATCAACATCACGCGCCCAGAAGAAACGTCGCTTTACACTTTGTTCTCTTACATTGCAAAGCGCGCGGACGAACTCGGGACGAAGGCCGTTGAGAGCGAAGTGATCGGAGCTCTGCCAGGGTTTTCCGCATTTGGCCTGATCCGCGACGCCATTGCGGCGACAGGAATCAAGCCCGGACAAGTGTTGTGGGAGAATTGGCCTTAGAGAGTGGCCCCTCCGCCCCAATTCTGGGGGACTAGGAGTTCGCCCCTCCGCCCCAATTCTGGGGGACCCGATTTTGGAAAATGCCATTGTCCAAAATCGGGTCCCCCAGAATTGGGGCGGAGGGGCCAAACATCCATACAAATCGGTAAGGGCGGGCCGAACCATCGGCGCGAAGCCACGTTCGGCGCACTACCCCTGGACATCCCTCTCCTCCGGGAGAGGAACCGAGGGTGAGGGCTTTGTGCGCAGCAGCCGGCGGATGATGGGGGCGTTAGCTTCCGGAAAGTCGTAATCCGGCAGTTCGGCGAGCGTTACCCAGGCGATCTGACTGTTGCCAAGCGGGCGCGCGGCGTCGGACAGTGCGCGGCTCAGGAACGGATAGAGGGTTACGGTGCGGCCGGGGTAGTCGTGGACGATCGCGGGCCACTCTTCTAAAATGTCGATTTCCAATCCCACTTCTTCGAGGGTTTCGCGGCGAACGGCCTGCCGCAGCGTTTCACCGGGATGGCACTTGCCGCCGGGGAACTCCCAAAAGTGGGCCAGATGGACATCGGCCTTACGCTGGGCAATCAGAATACGCCCGTCCTTCGGATGCTTGATCACAGCAATTGCAATATTCAACGTGGTCTTACCTCTCAGAAGTCTAAGCTGCCCTGAACGAGAGACAGCTTCAGCTTCGTCACCAGCCGCACCTGCGGCGTCGCCATGGCGATCCCCGAAAAATCTTCCAGCTTCTTCCACTCCCCACTACCCGACGCAGGCTTCGCGCCTGCAATCTGGGCGTGATAGCCGTGGAGCGTGATCCGGCGGTTACCGACCACGTGCTTCAAATTGCCGAACAGCTCGGCTTTGGGGATGGTCAGCGCGGCCGCCTCGAACGCGGCGCGCGCGGCGCACTGCTCCAGTGTCTCATCCGGACGGCGACGCGCACGCGGCAGCTCCCACAGGCCGCCCCAGAGCGGATCGTCCGCCGGGCGCTGCACCACCAGGAAATCGCCGCGATGATTCTGAAGGGCGATCGAGACATCCTCGTCGTCCTTCCATTTGCGCGTCTTATCGATCTCCGGATACCGTTCCTGGTCTCCGGTCAGATTCGCCGCGCAGAGGGCGCTTAGCGGGCAGTTCGCGCACTTTGGAGCGACAGGGGTACAGACAAGTGCGCCTAGCTCCATCATCGCCTGATTGAAGTCCGAAGCGTGTCCCTCGGGAATGACGGCGCGCGCCAAATCCCAGAGCACCGACTGCGTATGGGCAGACTTTTTGGGATCTCCCGTGACTTCATAAACGCGCGACAGAACACGGATCACGTTGGTGTCTAAGATCGGCTCTTCGCGGTTGTAGGCGATGGAAAGAATAGCGCCCGCCGTGTAGCGGCCGATGCCGGGCAGCGCTAAAATCTCTTTGGGGCCTTCAGGCAGCACGCCGCCATGGCGCTCCGTGACGATCTGGGCCGTGCGGTGCAAATTCCGGGCGCGGGCGTAGTAGCCAAGGCCCGCCCAGAGGCGCAGCACATCGTCCACCGGCGCTTCCGCAAGACTGCTCAGCGTGGGGAACCGCTCCATCCAGCGTTCGTAAAACGGGATGACGGCGGCCACAGTCGTCTGCTGAAGCATGATTTCGGAGATCCACACGCCATAGGAGCCAGCCAGCGTGCGTCGCCAGGGAAGATCGCGTTTGTGAGATTGATACCAGCTCAGAAGGCGCTCGCCGAGCGCAATTTTCTTTGCAAGTTCGGGAGTGATCGGAGGGGCTAAAGGTACAACAGCCATAAGATAATTATATCCCAAAACGTAGGCGATCACGCAAAAAAAGACCATGCGGGCCATTCAGCCCACACGGTCTTTGACGACGATAAGAAACGAACCCAGGATCAGCCGAAGCGGCCCGAGACATAAGCCTCGGTTTCTTCGTCCGACGGGTTGGTGAAGATCGTGCTCGTGTCGTCGAACTCGCGCAGCTCTCCGCGCAGAAAGAAGCCGGTCTGCTGGGAGACGCGGGCCGCCTGCTGCATGTTGTGCGTGACGATGACGATCGTGTAGTGGCCGCGCAGGTCTTCCATCAACTGCTCGATGCGGAAGGTGCTGTTCGGGTCCAGGGCCGAGCACGGCTCGTCCATCAGGATGACATCCGGCTCGACGGCCAGAACGCGGGCGATACACAGACGCTGCTGCTGTCCGCCGGAAAGCGCGAAGGCGGATTTGTGCAGCTTGTCCTTGACTTCGTCCCACAGGGCCGCGCCGCGCAGGGTGCGCTCAACAACTTCGTCAAGAAGCTTGCGGTTTCGTATGCCGTGGATGCGCGGGCCGTAGCAGATGTTGTCGAAGATCGTCATCGGGAACGGATTGGGCTTCTGAAAGACCATGCCGACAGTCTTGCGCAGGCCGACGACATCACGACTGCGGTCGTAAATATCCGCCCCGTCCAGCGTGATCGAGCCCGTGAGGCGGGTGCCGTCGATCAGGTCGTTCATGCGGTTCAGGGTGCGTAGGAAGGTGGACTTGCCGCATCCCGAAGGACCGATCAAGGCCGTGACCTGATGTTCTGGCACGACAATATTGATTTTTTTCAGAGCGTGAAAATCGCCGTAGTAGAAGTCTACGTCCTTGGCGACGATTTTGGACTTTGCGTCCGGTCGGTTTGCCGTGGCGGCGGCCGCAGCGTTGACCACGGGGCGCGACAGCGCCGGCGGGGTCTGCTTGTCTTGCGATGCGATGTTTGTCATGGTTACTTTTCTTCCAAAACCTTACCGCGCGTCGCCGCGCGGGCGGCGATGCTCAGTACGAGGATCAGCGTTATCAATACCACGGCTCCTGCCCAGGCCATCCGCTGCTGTTCCGGATCGACCGCCGTTGCGTAGTTGTAGATGCGAAGCGGAAGCGCATCGATCGGAGCGGTCAGTGTGGGAACCTTGATCCCATAGACTTTGTGCGTCACAAAGAACTCGTTGCCGAGGATCGTAAATAGCAGCGGCGCCGTTTCTCCTGCGATACGCGCCAGCGCCAGCATAATGCCCGTGATGACGCCGCCACGCGCGCTCGGAAGCACGACGCTCCACATGGTGCGCCAGCGAGTGGCGCCCAGACCCAGCGACGCTTCCCGCATGGAAAACGGCACCAGCTTTAAGATTTCCTCCGTGGTGCGCATAATCGTCGGGATCATCATGATCCCCAGTGCAAAGCCTCCCGCGAACGCCGAGTACCCGGTTCCAGGATGCAGCTTCGCAATCGGGGCGACCCAAACGGCGTAAACGAAGATGCCGATGACGATGGAGGGGATCCCGTTCAGGACGTCCGTGAAGAAACGGACGGCCGATGCGAACTTACCCTTCGCCTCCAGCTGATAGATGCCGCCGAGTATCCCCAGCGGCAGGCCGATCACCGACGCCAGGCCCAACAGGACGAGTGTACCATAAATCGACTGCGACATTCCGCCCGCTTTTTCGTCCACGTGGTTCGGGAGCTGCGTGAAGAAATTGACGTTGATCGAGGAAAAGCCCTTGGAGATCAGGAAAAACAGCACCAGTCCCAGCACTGTGACGGCGGCGACGGACGCCAGCATGCACAGCGTCAGCATGATGCGGTTGGCGATCTTGCGCTGCGTGACGTTGCTGCGATGAGGTTTGACTGTTGTTGTATTATTTACCACCAGCCACATCCTTTGCCGTGTAGAAGACCAGGAGACGCGCCGCCATATTGACGACGATCGTCACGAAGAAGAGCACAAGGCCGATCTCCGCAAGGGCCGAAGTGTTGATGCCTTGCGCGGCTTCGGTGAACTTGTTCGCCAGGGCGCTCGCCATTGTGTAGCCCGGCTGGAACAGCGAGAATGAGATGCCAGTCGGCGTTCCCGGTGACTGATTTCCGATCAGCATCGTGACCGCCATCGTCTCGCCAAGCGCCCGTCCAAGACCGAGCATGACCGCGCCGACGATGCCCGATTTCGCATATGGAAAGACGACCTGACTGATCGTTTCCCACTGCGTGGCGCCCAGCGCATAAGAGCCTTCACGCTGGGAACGAGGGATCGCCTTCAGGATGTCGCGTGTCACGGCCGTGATGAACGGGATGACCATGATCGACAGGATAAGCCCCGCCGCCAGCATGCTCGGTCCGTACGGATTACCCGAAAAGAAGACATCGAAGATCCAGAGAGCGAACTTGTTGTGCGGATGGGCGTGCGAGATCGGGTTCATGACGTGGGTTTTCAGCCACGGCAGCATTACGAAGATTCCCCACAGACCATAGACGACGCTGGGAATGGCCGCGAGGAGCTCGATCAAAAACGTCATGGGAGTGCGCAGCCACTTCGGCGCAAGCTCCGAAAGGAAAACAGCGGACCCGATGCTGATCGGCACGGCGATTAGCAGGGCGAGGAAAGACGAATAGAGAGTGCCGAAGATATACGGGAGGATCCCGTAAATATCCTTCGTTTCATCCCAATTCGACTGCGTGATGTAGCTCCATCCAAACTTATGGATCGAAGCCCCGCTGGCCTGGGAAAGCTGAACCGCGAGCCAGACGATGATTCCGAAGATGCTGAGAGACGCCAAAAAGGTGATCGCGGCATAGATACGATCACCATAGAGAATCGAGAAGGACGCCTTGGGAAAGACGAGCTTCTTTGGGGACGCCGGCGAAGCGGCGGGCGCGTTGATTGGTGTTGTTGTCATATCCACCGTGTTGTCGGATCGTTTCCCATCCGATAAGGAGGCGCGGGATGCGCCAAAATGTCCGCAAGCGCAGTAATTTCGCGCTTGCGGACAATATTGAGACTACTTGAGCGTTGCAACCGCCGCCAGGGCGCGCTTCTGAACACTCGCCGGCAGCTTGGCGTAGAGCAGGTCGTCCGCCTGACTCTGCCCGTCGGTCAGCGCCCACTCCAGGAACTTCTTCAGTTCCGGCTTGGAGTCGCGGTAAACCAGCAGGAAGGTGAACCCGGTGATCGGGTAGCCCTGCGCGGCCTTGGTATTGGTAATGACCGTGCGGAAGTCCGACGCGAGCGTGGCGCCTTCCGCAGCCGCCGTGGTGGAAGCAACGGACGGGTAGATGAAATTACCCTTGGAGTTGCGAACCGCCGCGTACGGGATCACGTTCTGAACAGCGTAAGCCAGCTCGATGTATCCGATACCGCCTTCGGTCTGCTTGATCAGAGCGGCAACGCCCGGGTTACCCTTGCCGCCAAGGCCCTTGGTCCACTTGACGGACTTGCCGGCGCCGACCTGGTCTTTCCAGTCGCCGCTCACCTGAGACAGGAACGTGGTGAAGATATTCGTGGTGCCGGAGCCGTCCGAGCGGTGGAACGGGGCGATCGAAGTGCTCGGGAACTTGGTTCCTGGGCTCAGCTTGGTGATGCGAGGATCGTCCCATTTGCTGATCTTGCCCAGGAAGATGTCGGCAATGACATCCTGGGTCAGGTGAATGCCAGGTCCGATGCCGGGAATGTTGTAAGCAACAACGACGGCGCCGGCGACAGTCGGAATATGGATGATTCCCGGAGCATTCTTGAGCTCCGTATCGTTCATTGGGGCGTCGGACGCGCCGAAGTCCACGGATTTCGCGGTGATGGCCTTGATGCCGCCGCCGGAGCCGATCGCCTGATAGTTGATCTCGTCGCCGGTTTTGGCCTTGTACTGCTGGAACCACTTCTGGTAAAGCGGAGCGGGGAACGTCGCGCCCGCGCCGGTCAGGGTCTGAGCCTGCGCGCCGACGGACAGAAGGCTCGTCAGAGCCAGCGCCGTCACCGCGATTTTGTTCAGTTTCGTGAAGAACATGAAGAGAGAACTCCTAAATTTCGAAGGCTTCCGAAGGACCGCTCATTTGCGGCCCTCCGGGTGATCGCCCTATCTTAATCTCTATGTAAAGTTAGAACTTGACTTGAAGTTCGCCGACGAACAGGCCGACCTTGTCGGGATCGACGGCGCCGGGGGCATGCGCAACCTTCTCAGGGTGCGTGTACCACAGGCGAAGGCGGGTCGCTTTGTCCAGGTTGTACAGAGCGCCGAAACCAAGGTTCTTGTCGGTGTACGAGCTGTCGCTGCCGGTTCCGCTCTTGGCGCGGTTGAACTCATCGTAGCTCGCCGCGAGTGTCAGCGTGTGCAAACCGGCCGGGCTGAAGTTGTAGCCGCCCAGGACGTAGTAGCCCTGAACCTTGTTGCCGGGAGCGAACGCGTTCGACGTCAGCGCCAGGCTGCTCTGGTTGGCGCCGTTGAAGAATGTGCGCTGCTCGAACTTGCCTTCCACGTATTCGCCGTTCAGGAAGATATTGGCGGTCGGGGCGAACTGCACGTCCGCGCCCGTCAATTCTTTCTTGCGCGACGTGTACGCCGTGCCGGTATTGGTGAAGTCCGGAACGTGGCCGTTATAGTAGGAAGCGCCCACGCCCAGCTTCTTGTCGCCGGTCTGATACGCCAATCGGTAGACCTGATCTAAGCTGCGATCGGTATCGTTGCTGGTCAATCCGGTTCCGTTGATCAGAGCCGCCGTGTACTTGATCGGCCCGGCGTTGCCGGCGATCTGCACGCCGCGATCGTAGTCCTGGCTGGCGAACAGTCCCTGGCCGCCTTCATTGAAGGCCAGCGGCCGTTCCGTCTGGATGGTGGAAGCGGACGACAGGGGCAGGATGTACCCGAACGGATTGGCGAACATACCAGCGCTCACGCTCAGGTTCGTCGCGGGGTTGCCGTCGCCGAAGGTGTAGGTGAAGTTGCCTTCACGCACCGAGACCGGGGAGCTTCCCGTGTTGGAGACGCCGGAAGCATCGAACTGGATCGCGTACTTGGTGTTCGGTGTGAGCTGGCCCGTGAACTTGAGGCGCGAGCGGCGCACAGCGAACGAAGCGCCATTGGAGCCGGAAAGGTAGTCGCCATTGTAGGCGCTGCTGCCCGGGGCCTTGCCGCGCGGGAACAGGAGGTTGTTCGCGCCGGACTGGCTGGCGCCGTCGGCTGCGAAGTAACGCGCCTGAATATAGCCGCTGATCTGGAATTTGCGCTTGGAGCCGACGCCGTACGAATTGTTCGCGGTGTCCTGCGCCTTATTCGCGAGTTCCTTGGTGTCCAGAACGTCCTGGCGAAGGTCTTCGACGTTGCCGCGCAGCGCGGTAATGTCTTCCTGCGCCTTGGTGACGTCGGCCTGGATCGCGGTCAGTTCGGTCTTGAAGCTATCCACCAAGACTTGGATCTTGTTCAGATCGTCCTGTGTGACGGTGGTGGTCGGCGCGTCGCCGGCCTTCATATCGGCAATCGTCTGCAAAAGACGATCGACAACGCTGGCGAACTCGTAGCGAGTCAGCGCGCGGTTGCCTAAAAATTGGCCGTTGGGATAACCCTTAACTAGGCCCTTGTCCGCCAGGTTCTGCACCGCTGCATATGCCCAGTGGTTCTGCGGAACGTCCGGAAATGTGGCTCCCTGCGCCTGTGCGGCGGGGGCGGCCACAACAGCGCCGATTGCCAGCGCGCCCAGCGCGACTGCGGTGTTCCAGTGCTTCACTCAAATCCTCCTCGATGTCGGTGATCCGTCATATCGCCATGCGGGCTTGAAAATTTTCAGCATGGCATGCGCGTCGCGGATCGACAATAATGACAATCGGGAGTTTACTGCGCGAATGTTAAGAGAATATTAAGAAGCGTCTTATCTGCCAAGAATTCTGCGACAAAGATTCCGGACGTGATGCTCATTACATCTAATTTTTAACCCAGACTTGCTGCCTGCTGGGTATAGTCTGTTGGTGGAAGCAATCGTGCAAAGGAGAAGGCAATGAACCTATTTCAAGTACAAGGCAAACGTGGGGGCGGAGTGGTGCTAATCGCAGCGCTTGCAATGACAGCGCCGCCGGCGACTGCCGCGACGGTGACCATGAACGGTCAAGTCGTCTCTACCGATGTCCGAAACCTTGGGGGCGGTCAGTATGTTCGGCTGAGCGATGTGGCGAAGGCGCTGGGCATGGTGGTCGTGAAGCGCCCCGGGGGTTACGATCTTCAGAAGCCGGGCGGCGCCAATCAAGTCGGCTCAACCACGGGCAAAGTGGGCGACCTTCTCTTCAACGGTCAATGGCGTTTCCGAGTGCAGAGCGTCCAGACGCCGGATTCCTACCGGGTAAAGACACCGGGATTGTCTGGACAGTTTCGCGGGATCGACAACATCAAAAATGACGAGACCGCCGGCGTTGTTACGGCCGTGCCGGGTTACAAGCTAGTGGTAATCGAATGCCGAATGGCGAATGGCCAGAAAACCCCGCAGACATTCTGGCTCGCCAAAAACGGCGTAAAAAACGCCCTTACGGACACGAAGGGCGAGTCTTATGAGCCGTTCGGTTATGATTTGGTAGGCGGGCAGGCGCAAAGCAAGTCGCTGCTGCCCGGCGCGGGAACGATATTCCCGATCCTCTTCAGCGTCCCGGAAGACACACAACTCAAAGATCTGATCTTCACGCTGCGAAACAACGACTTTAACGACACTGCGAAAGTCACCGATGTGCGCGTATCGCTGTAAACGCAAGACGGCATGAAAAAGGCGTCCAAATGATTGGACGCCCCTTCCTGATTCCCTCCCACAGCTAAAGCAGTGGTCTAATCAGGGGCAAGCCAGCTGAAGCAGGCTCCGGAATTTAGGAATGGCCATCGCCATAATCCGGCAGTCGGCTTGAGCCGCCTTCCCCCTGACTAGATCATTGCTTTAGCTGTGGAGAATAGGGCCACCGATTTAACTACGCCGTCGGCTGCACATAGATCGGATTGCTGAAGATCCACGGTTTGACGCCGGCGCAAAACTCTCCAAATCGATACTTATAGCTATAGACTTCGACACGGTACGAGCCGGGCTGCGCCGCCGAGTGGACGAGCGTTCCTGAAAGAATCGTTCGCACCAATTTGCCGTCCCGGAAAAGACGGATGATACTTCGGTTGTGCGGCGCCCGGCAGATCAGAACTTTGTCTTCTCCCGCCTCGATCTCATCGCCCATCAGGGCTGACGACACAGGCGCATCCAAGCTTTCCAAGGCGTAGTAACGAAATCCCGAAGCGTCGCCGTAGTTGTCGTACGACATATAGCAGCGGCCGCGCCGGATGGCGTCGTGTACGAGCGCCTTGGATTTCGCGGCGTCATCTTTGGCGCTCATCGGCGACTCTGTGATCACATGCGTGCGCAGCGTGCGGAAGATCTCGGCGTAGGTGGGGAACGGGTAGGTCTTGCCGGCGAACTTCATGACTGCGTGGGCGTCCAGCGAGGCGATGCCGACCACGGGCTGATACCGCCGCTCGCCGCTTTTAGGCTGGATTTGCGAATCCCAGCACGCGATTTCCCGGTCCGGCCTTGCCGATACCAGATGAAACGCCTTGTCCCGTTCGGGGCCGTTGTAGCGCCGCCAGATCATGGCTAGACCCGGCAGGTTGATCTTGGTGCGCGCGATGGCGCTGAGATTGAAGACTTCCAGACCTGTCCCTGGAATGCGCTTGTCGAAGTCACGCCAGTGATCTTTCAAGTCGCAGGGAAGCGCGATGAGGCTAATTCCCCCCTGCCCCATGATCTCTCGCTGGGTCTGAGGCGCTTCCAGGGTCACGGGCAAAAAGGACGGCGGGACATCAAGAGCCAGCAGATGCCCGGTATCGGTCGTCACTTCCGTGCCGACCAGCACGAGGGTCTTGCCACGCCAGCCGTCGTCGCCATTCGTAATGGCGTCGAGGTTGGAGTGATCGCAGAGGAGCACGAAGTCCAGGCCTGCTTCGTTGGCCGCCGCCGCGACATCTTCGACCGTACCGGCGCCGTCACTGTAAGTCGAATGGACGTGCATGGCGCCGGCGTAGTCGTAGAGCGGCGCGTCCCGTCGCTGTTTGACTTTCTTGATCGCCGCCGCCTGTTCGTCGGTCGGATTCTCGGAAAATTGAAGCCGCTCAATTCCTGTCGCGAAGAGGCCTTCGCAGGAAAGGATCGAAAGGTAAAGTCGCACGCGCGACCACTTAATCAAAAGGATACGTCTCCCGTACTTGGATTGCCGCCGAGACGACGGTTATTATTGTAGCACGAACCGGCGATTGCGACAATAAAGGGTCTTTTGATAATTGAGCGCTATAATGAAAACTATTCTTGGTTTGGAACGGCGGCGCCGTCGGGGAAGGATGAACTATGCAGGAATTTGAGGATTTGAAAAAGCGTCTGGGCGAAGTGAGCGCCCTGGCTTCGGCGGCGGGGATTTTGGAGTGGGACCATCAGACGCACATGCCTGCGGGCGGCGCGGCGAACCGAGCCGTGCAGCTGGAAGTGCTCTCGAAAATCACCCATGAGATGTCCGTTTCATCGGAGACGGAGCGGCTGCTGAAGGCGGCGGAAAAATCCGTGGAGAGCTTGGACCCGGATTCCGATGAGGCGGCGTTCGTGCGGATCGCCCGTCGAGACTTCGATCATTCGGCGAAACTTCCGACGGTATTAGTCTCGGAAATCGCCCGTGTCTCGGCGCTGGCGCATGAAAGCTGGGCGGAGGCGCGCGCGGAAAGCAACTATTCGAAGTTCGCGCCCTGGCTGGAAAAGATCGTGGACCTGGAGCGACAGGTGGCGGACCATCTTGGCCATACGGGCGAGCGCTATGACGCGCTGCTGGACCAGTATGAGCCGGGCATGAAAGCCGCCGATGTGCGCGCGATGTTCGACGCCATCAAGCCGACTTCGGTTGCGCTGGTCAAGGCCATTGTGGAGCGCGGACCGAACGCAGTGGACGATTCCGTCATCAAGCGCGATTTCGACGAAGCAAAACAGCTGGCCTTTGGCGAGGCCGTGATCAAGGAGATCGGCTTCGACTTCGAGCGCGGACGCCAGGATCGCGCCGTGCACCCGTTCTGCTCGTCGTTCACGAGCGGTGATGTGCGCATCACCACCCGCTTCGACCGGAATTTCCTTTCGATGGCGCTCTTCGGAACGATCCATGAGACGGGCCACGCGCTTTACGAACAGGGAATAGCGCCGCGCTACGACGGCAATACACTCGGCGGTGGGACGTCATTGGGCGTCCACGAGAGCCAGTCGCGCCTCTGGGAAAACCTCGTCGGCCGCAGCCGCGCCTTCTGGACACACTTCTATCCCAGCCTGCAAAGCACATTTCCCGAATCCCTCGGCGATGTCGCCCCCGAGCGATTTTATCGAGCCGTGAACAAAGTGGAGCCATCGCTGATCCGCGTCGAGGCCGACGAAGTCACGTACAACCTGCACATCATGCTCCGGTTTGAAATGGAGAACGATCTTCTGGAAGGACGACTTGAGGTCAAGGACGCCCCCGCCGCCTGGAACGCGAAGATGCGGGAATATTTTGGGCTGACGCCTCCAGACGACGCGCAGGGCATTCTGCAAGACGTCCACTGGTCCATGGCGAGCTTTGGCTACTTCCCCACCTACTCGCTTGGCAACATTATCTCCGCTCAGCTCTTCGCGCAGGCGAATACGGACCTCGGCGGCGTGTCCGCCCAGATCGAGCGCGGCGAGTTCGCGCCGCTGCTCGGCTGGCTGCGCGAGAACATCCATCAGTGGGGCCGCAAATACACGGCGGGCGAACTCCTTCAGCGCATCACGGGCAAGTCTCTAGACACGGATCCATACTTGACGTATCTGAAAACGAAGTACGGGGATATTTACGGGCTGTAAAAAACGAACAAAAGTTTGATCTCTCTGTAAAGTCCACCTTGTAATTCTATGCCCAGCGTGCTATAATAGCGGGATTGTTGAACCGAGCCGTTTCAGGTTCTGTTCCTCTCTGCCCTACCCCGTGGCGAACGGGTGGGACCAAAATACAAGTCCAAAGAGAGGGGGCATACCCATGCCATCCATCGCCGTTAAGCGAAAATACGAAGCCATTTACATCCTTGATTCCGGCAGCACCGAAGAGCAGATCGCCGCGATCACCGGCAAGTACAAGCAGATTGTCGAGACCGCCGGCGGAACCGTCGAGAATATCGACATCTGGGAAAACCGCAAGCTCGCCTACGAGATCAAGGGACGCACCGATGGACGCTACGTCGTCATGAACTTCACCAGCGAAGCCAATGCTGAGAAGGAACTGCGCCGTATCTTCCAGATCAGCGAAGATCAAATTCGCTACATGATCGTCAAGCCGGAAGAGATCGACGAACCCGGCGCCGCCCGCCAGCCGCGCGGCGAGTCCGCCGCCAGCGCACCCGCGCCGGTCGCCGCTCCCGCTCCGGTCGCCCCCGCTGCTCCGGTTGCTGAAGCCGCTCCCGTTGTGGAAGCTGCTCCGGTCGTCGAAGCCGAAGCGGTCGCCGCTCCGGTCGCTGAGACCGCCCCGGCTGCGGAAACCACGGAAGAAGCCGCTGCTGCGGCCTAACCCGTTCATCGCCCTGTACGAGTAATTGACCCTGTGTAATGTGAACCGACAAAGGAGCTACGAGAGATGGACTTGAATCGCGTCATATTGATCGGCCGGCTGGCCAGCGACCCAGAGCTGAAGTATACGCCCAGCGGCATCGCCGTCACCCAGTTTCGACTGGCTGTGAACCGGCCGATGTCGTCGGAGGCCAGACAGAACGGGCAGGAAAAGCAAGCAGACTTCATTTCCATTGTCGCCTGGCGGCAATCCGCAGAATACGCGGCGAATTATTTGGGAAAGGGACGGCTTGTCGCGGTGGAAGGACGACTCCAGGTGCGTGAATACGTCACCCAGGACGGCCAGAAGCGGCGCGACACCGAAGTAGTCGTGGACAACCTCAAGTCTCTAGATCGGCCGAAGGAAGGCGCGGAAAGCACCGGTCCGCGTTACGCCGATGAAGGCGCGCCGGACTCTTACGCCGCAGCAGCGCCAAGGCCGCAAGCCGCCGCCGCGCCTCCCGCGCGCCGGCCGGCAGCAGCTGCCCCTAGCGCCGCCCCCGCGCCGCGCTACCAGCCGCCGGCTGAGGAAGATGAGTTCGACGATCCTTTCGCGGACAACTAAATCGTTCTCAAGAGAAAAACCCCTTCGCTTTCGCGAAGGGGTTTATTTTTTGCCGTATGTTTCATCGTTAGCCGATTGCGGATATACTCAGACGAGTGTGTCATCCGTCCGCAGTAGGCTGCGCAGTTTATCGCGCAGCGGCTGAGGAGCGCACAGCTTGGTGAGCTTCGCGCGCACTGAGACGATTAAGTTTTGCTCGAACGTGAACCGGCTGAAGCAGGGCTTGCAGATTTCGAGATGCCTCATCACGACGACGCGCTCTTCGTCGGTAAGCTGATGGTCCAGATACTCGTTGAGGCGCTTGATCGCTTCCTCACACGAATAAATATCGATTCCGACGCACGCGCCGGATTTTTTCACTTGCTCATCCACGGGTTTCTTCTCCGTTGAGGTACGACCACAGGGCCTTCTGCAGCAGCTTGCGTCCGCGCGACAAGCGCGATCGGACGGTCCCTACCGGAATATCCAGCGCATCCGCAATCTCTTGATACGACATCTCTTCCAACGTCGCGAGCGCAACTGTCTCGCGGAACTCAATGGGCAGCGCGTCAATCGCACGCTGGATGACCTCAATGTCAAGCTTCTCCAGAACCGCCTTCTGCGGGTTCTCGATCTCCGGGCGGTCCCCAGAGGCCAGATCGTCCGTCAGACGGTTGTAGAGATAGAAATCTTCCAGGCCGTCATAGGAGATGGTCTCCCCCTGCCTGGCTTTTTTACGGTACTCATTTAAAAATACCGTGTTCATGATACGGAACAGCCACGCCTTCGCATTAGTTCCCAGCTGATACTGATGAAAAAAGCGAAATGCGCGCAGGTACGTATCCTGCAGCAGATCCTCGGCGTCGTTGGCGTTGCCGGTCAGGCGCATCGCATTGCGATACAATGCGTCCAAGTGCGGGTTCATCTCCTGTTCGAAGAGGTCCGCATTGGCCGGCGCGATCGTCGCCACATCGTTGTCCAGGGTTGCCTGTGTTGTCACATCGGACATAACCGTCATCCATTCCTGCGTCGCCCGGCCGCCCGGGAACTAACCGGCGGCGACCGTCAAGCGCGCAAAGCGGTTCTTTCCCACCTTCAAAACTTGGCCCGTTTTCACAGCGACCAATTGCCCCGGATCGGAGAACTTCTCCCCAGAGACGCTCACCCCACCCTGCTGCACGACACGTTTCGCCTCACCGGACGAGGGAACCAGTCCAGAGAGCGTCACAAGAGCCGCAATCCGTATAGCGCCGTTCTCATCAAGCTTGTCCGCACTGAGGATGACCTCTGGCGCGTCATCAGGTACGGCATCTTTCGTCACGTGAACGCCATTCCACTCAGCTTCGGCGGCCAGAGCCGCTTCAGAACCATGGTAAAGCGCGATGATCTCGCGAGCGAGGCGCTTTTTGGCGAGATTGGGATGTGTCGCCTCATTGTCCGTGAGAACTTTGACTTCGTCCATCGGAACATCGGTGCACAGCTCGTAATATGTCAGCATCATCTCATCGGTGATAGACATGATCTTGCCGAACATTTCAAACGGCGGCTCGTCGATGCCGATGGCGTTGCCCTTGGACTTGGACATCTTGTCCACGCCATCAAGGCCGACCAGCAGGGGCATGAACAGCGCGATCTGCGGTTCAATGCCATGCTCGCGCTGAAGATCGCGGCCCATCATGATATTGAAACGCTGCTCGGTGCCGCCGATTTCGATATCACTCTTCAGATAGACCGAGTCGTAGCCCTGGCAGATCGGATACAGCATCTCATGCGTGTGGATCGGCAGGCCGGAACGGAAGCGCTTGTCGAAATCATCGCGCTCCAGAATGCGCGCCACGGTCGTTTTGGCGAGCAGGGTCACTATCTCATAGAGACCGAGCTTCCCTAGCCACTCGCTGTTGAAGACGACGCGCGTCTTCGCCGGATCTAGTATTTTATGGTACTGATCGGCATAAGTCTTAGCGTTCGCGGCGACTTCTTCCTGCGTCAGCTGCTTGCGTGTTTCGGACTTTCCGGTGGGGTCGCCGATCGTCGCAGTGAAATCTCCGATGATCACCGTAACTTCGTGGCCCATGTCCTGAAACTGGCGCAGCTTTCGGAGAACGACCGCGTTTCCGATGTGTATGTCCGGGGCCGTCGGGTCCAGTCCCAATTTGACTTGCAGAGGGCGATTTTCGCTGATGGAGCGTTTCAATTTCGCCTTCAGCTCGGCAAGCGGGAGAACTTCGGTGGCGCCGCGTGAGATCCGTTCGATCTGCTGGTCAATATCAAGCGTCATGGCAGTAAGTCTAGCACATGCGCGGAAAAGAAGTCAATTCGAGGAAGCGGACGAGCAGGCGTTCCCACGTCAGCGAGGCCGCGAAAGGATCTGGCATCCGAAAAAGAGGGATTTGGCGCGTGTGGGCTTTGCCCCACGCACAACGGCGTCGAGCGCCTGCGCGGCCCAGGCCGTTTGAGGATCGTCGCAGAATCGGGCGGCGTTATAAGCGCCCACATAAGACATATGACCGGAGCGATCTACGATCGCCGCAGCGGGCGCCGCCCAGACGCCGAAGGAACGTGCAATCCGGCCATCGGGATCGGCCGCCGCCTCTCCGCCGCCGCGCCCACGCCAGGCCGCGATTAAGTCTTCCGAGCTGTCCAGGCCAGCATCGCCTTCGACGATGGTGACGAACCGAACCCCCTGCGCTTCGTATTGTTTTTGTAGCTGGGAGACATGCGCTTCCATGTAACGGGAACAAGGGCAATGCGCGTTCCAGAAGTTCAGGACCGTGACGCCCCCGGGGGAGTTCAAATCCACGATCCCCTTGGTCGTTGTCAGAAACGTGATGGGCGGCTTTGGTCTTAGGTCCGGCTGGGCGACCGCCGCGCCGCGGGGGCGCGCGACGGGACGCAAATACTGAGCCTCTAAGCTCCAAAAGGCGCCGCCAGTTCCCACAGCCCAGGCGCCGATCACGCCGCCGATAAGCCAGGAACGCCGAGTTTTGATCGCGAGTGAGTTCATCAAGCCGCTTTCAAGCGCGCATTCGGCTGGGCGCTTTCCTCTTCCTCATCGACCTGGAACTGGCGCAGCGAAGCGCTCGTCTCGACGGCGGCCTCGGAAACGAGTCGCGCGATGGAAGAAACATGGCCGAGCGTGTGCAGCTGCTCGCCGACGATCAGCCCGACATGCTGAGCCGCGTCGCTTGCTTCTCCGCCGATCCGGGCGATCTCCCGGATCGTTGCGCTGGTTCCTTCGACCTGCCCCACCATGCGCGCGGCCGCTTCGTTGTGGGCGGCGAACTGACGGTGAAGCTGATCGATGCTGGCTGAGAGGCCCTTGCCGCCAATATCGATCCGCTCCGTCGCGCTCTTGTTGCGCAAAGCCAGCTCCCGGATCCGCGAGGCCAGCTCCGAAGTCGTCTCGCCCGCTTCCACGACTTCCACGGCCATCGCAAGGACGCGGTCGAAGTCGCTGTCATGCCCGGCATTTCTTGAGGTGACAATCAGAACATCGGCGATCTCACGCGTCATATTGCCGACAAGTTCATCGATCTGCCGGGCGGCCTGCGCCGATTGGTCCGCCAGTTTGCGCACTTCCTCGGCGACCACGGCGAAACCGCGTCCATGTTCGCCAGCGCGGGCCGCTTCAATTGCGGCGTTCAGGGCGAGGAGGTTTGTTTGTGAGGAGATATGACCGATCGTTTCCGCGAATTGACCGATCCCGACGGAGCCTGCTCCAAGCTGGTCCAGTTTCTCCGCGACCTTCTCAACCGCCGCCTTGGTCAGATCGGCGCTGGCGCGCACCACGGCGACCGCACGATCCGCCGACACCTGGGCCGCCTGCGCCGCCGTCACTTCCTCGGCCGTCGCCTCATTCACCGAAGCCGCCTGGGCGCAAAGATCGAGCACCGATTGCATCATCGCCTGCGTTTGCTCTGTCTGAATTGCGGCTTCCGACGAGATATCTCCCGCCATCGCGGCGGCTTCCAGGATTTCGCGACAGGCTTCTTCCGCCAAACGCGCCTGATTTCGCGCGCCGTCGGCGACACCCTGCACGGACTGCTGGATGGCTTCTCCGCCAGTCCTCACGCCCGCCGCCGCCCCTACAGTCTCCGCGGCGCGCGCCACCATTAAGTCCACATCTCGCCGTGTGGCGCGCACTGTGTCCGACACACGCTCCAGCATGGTGTTCACGGACTGCCGCACGCCCGCCAGCGGGCCGTCGACAGCGCCCGTCAGACGCACGGTCAGGTTGTTCTGCGCCAGCCGCCCGTCCCCAAGCGTTCGCGCGATATCGCCAAGCTGTTCGGCCACGCGCCATTCCCGCCGCATATCGACGGCCAGCACGACCAGCACGCTCGTCTCAAAAACGACGAACGACGCATGGATCGCCGTTCTCAGAATAATTCCGATGCTTTCACCGCTGTAAACATAAATCGGCAGCCCCACCGTTTGGCAGATTGCGAAGGCGACATGGTGGATGGCGACTGCGCCCGCCGCCGCGACAATCGGCCGCCAGTCACGATACGCGAGCAAAAATGCGAGCGCGCTGAAGATGTGAAAATGCATCTCCGACAATCCGTGCGTTTGCTGGATAAACAGCGCCGAGTAGATCATAAGAGCAACGCCAATGCAGCATCGCGTGACGACTGCGCCAGGGCAAACGCGAGAGAGGAAAAACGGAACCAGGACGGCGGGCAGCCCGATCATCAGCGCCGCCGCCATCGTGTGATACCACCCGCTCAGAAAAAGAGCGACGACGAAGTGACCCCACAAGAGGTTGATGAGCAAGCGGTCCATTCGCTGCTCTGCCTCCACGATTTGGAACGTCTTCTGCTGGGGAGTGTGTGTCGACGCCATATTTATCCTTCTATTCTCTGCGCTAATCAAAAATTGAGAGCGCGTTTATAGACTGCTCTGAAGGGATTATCGGCATAATGGCTCGTTTGCTTGAATCGCAGTGCTTAATGGAAACTTAATCCGCGCTTAATGTTCACTTAACAACCGGGCGGCATAATAGGGTCGTGGCTTAAGGTTGTTATGACCTTCCATTGCTCATCCCCAACTTTACGCCGCGATCGAAAGATCGCGGCGCTTTTTTTGTTTTTCGCCAAAATCAGGTAAACTGCCCCTACCCCTCATCCGCGCAAAGATCGCATAACCATGGAAACCGAAAACGCAATTTTAGAAGGCGCCATCTCTGTCGCAGCAGCGCTTCGCTCAGGCAGCCGCCCTATTCACTTCATCGCCATCCGTGAAGGCAAAAACGATCCCAACATTCGGCGTCTGGAGCAGGACGCCCAGCGGATCGGCATTCCCTTCAAACGCACGACCGAAGAGGCGCTGGACGCCTATGTCACCGGCAAGACACATGGCGGCGTCATCGCCAGCGTGGGCGAACGCCGATTTGCGCCTCTAGAGGATTTGATTTCGAGTGGTGACAAACGTGGGTGGTGTGTGATGATTGACGGCGTGGAAGACCCGTTCAACTTCGCCGCATCGATCCGTTCGCTATATGCGGCGGGCGCGAGCGGTCTGGTGGTTCGTCCGAGAAACTGGATGAGCGCGGCGGGCATCGTCGCCCGCGCCTCGGCAGGCGCTTCGGAGCTGATTCCAACGGCGATTGCTGAAACCGCCGAAGACGCCGCCAATGCATTCAAAGCCGCCGGTTACTTAATCGCCTGCGCCGGTGACGGCCCCGGCTCACGGCCTCTCTACGAAAACGACTTGACCCGGCCCTTGTTTCTGCTCATCGGCGGAGAAAAGCGCGGCGTGACGCGCTCATTCCAAGACCGCGCCGATATGCAATTAGAAATCCCCTACGCTCGCGCCACCGCCCATTCCCTGGGCACGGCGGCCGCAGCGGCGATCTTTGCGTTTGAGATATTACGGCAGCGGGGTTATCAGACAACGGCGCGTACTACCCACCCCGGCCCTTCGGGCCACCCCTCCCGCAGCGGGAAGGGCAAGACGCCACCCGCTCCACACAGGGGGAGCAGACCATAGATTAGTGTCGTGACGAAGTTTTGGTTTTGCTACGCAATCGTATTTGAGTTCTTACACCCCTTGGGGCCAGGGGGCGTCCCTTCCCGTCGCGGGAGGGGTGGCCGAAGGCCGGGGTGGGTAGAACCCGGAACGGCGACCGAACTCTTCACAGCCGCACTCTTTGCCCCGTCCGCGCCGACTCCATCGCCCCAAACACCATTCCCAGACTCTTGATGTTGTCGTGGCACTCGCCCATCGGCGTCTCGCCGGTGCGCAGCGCGTGCAAAAAATTCCGCAGCGAGCCGGCAATACCTCCGGCGTAGTTCTGATCGACCTCAGATTGGAGTGACTCCGTCTTGGAGAAGAAGCCGGCGGCTTCCACGACGATGTCCGCGCTGGGAGCGTGCTCGCCGTCCCAGATCGCCGTTCCGTGCGGGCCGACTGCGCGCCATTCGCCTTCCCAGCTTGTTGCGGCGCCCTCGCTGCACCAGCTGCCGCGATAGGTGTAGCGAAGGCCGCCGGTCATTTCAAAGATCGCGGTGGCGCAGGCGTCACCTTTGTACCAGCTCCATCCAGGGTTGAATTCTTCACAGTACACGGCGACAGGATCGGCGCCGCTCAGATAGCGGGCGGCGTCAAACGTATGGATCGCCATATCCAGTACTAAGGGGCTAGGCATTTCGTCGCGAAATCCGCCGAAGTGCGCGCCGATGTAGAAGTCGGAGTTCAAAACACCCAGCTCGCCGCCGGCTTGTTCGACGATAAGCTGACGAAAGGCGTGGAGACGGGCGTCATAGCGACGGCTCTGGCTGACCATATAGAGCTTGCCGCTTGCTTCGGACGCTGCGACCATCTCGCGCGCCTGCTCCATGGACGCCGCCATCGGCTTTTCTCCTAAAACGGGAACGCCCGCCGCGAGCGCCGTCAGAGTAACATCGCGGTGCGCCTCGGGGATTGTCACGTCCACGATGAAGTCCGGTTTTACTTCTGAGATGGCTTTGACGAGATCGTCGCCGGTGAAAGCTGACGTTAAGCGCAATTGCTCCGCAGCTTCCGCCGCAGCAGACGCGTTGATATCCACCCATCCCGCCAGCTCCACATCGCCATGTTCGACTAAATTCCGGCCCCAGGCGCGCCCCATGCCGCCCGCGCCGACCAACAACGCCTTCATCGCCAAATGTTTGTCTCCTTGAGTTGAGTTGTGCAGATTAGAGACCTATCGACAGTGCCGCGCCCCATACCAGGGCCGAAACCTCAAAACGATATCGCCCACGAATTCCATCTTTGTCTTGCCGCTGGGCGCCGTGACGAACGCCCCTACGGCCCCCTCGTCCACCGAAAGCAGCCAATCGTGGTCGATACAATAGAATGCTGTCGCATCGGTCTCCACGGGTTCGGGGGGAGTGGCAGGTTCTTCGGAGCGACACAGCATTCCTCCGAGGGTTTCCGGAAGGACGCCTTTGAGAAGGATCAAATCGCCGTCCAGGGCGCCGATGACGCCGACGCGAATCGTCTGGGTAACGACATCCCAGCCGTCGTATTTTGACAGGACGAAAAGGCGCACGTTGGCGTCCTTGAGCGACAGGTCGGCGTCGGCGCGGCGCACCTTGACGGAGCCCTGGAAGATAGATGCGCCATTGTAGTCGAGCCGGAACTTCTCTTTTTTGGAGTCAGTCAAGAGCTGGACCGGCCCGTTCGGCGCTTCGTTGATAGCAGTCGGAATGGTCATAATTGAGAGTTAAGACGCCGGTTTTGCCGCCGGCGACGCATCGTAAACGTCGATTGTCCAGTCATCGAAGGAAGCTGTCGTGTCGCCCTGGGACCAGAGCGCAACTTTGCCGCCTTTGTATCCCTCGTCCTGTGCGGCGAGCCGCTTGTTCATGTCGATCCAGCCGCGCACCTGGCCGTCCCGGACGGACACGCGCAATGTATGCCACTGGTTCTGCGCAATCGCAAGGGAGGGCGCGGGGGCAGGCGCCGGCTTTCCGGGCTGCGGCGCCGTCGGAGTGGGCTCGCCCGAAAGGATCGTTTTTTGCAGCGTCGTGTGAACGTCTCCATTGATTAAAATTAAGGCGAGATCGTTGTGCGCCTGATCGTAGCGAAGCACGGAGTAATGGGTCGGGTCCAGAACGCCGAAGGCCACGCCGACGGCCGGGCTGCTCTTGCCGCTGACGATCTTGAAGCGGACGCGCACATCCACATCGCGGCCCGACGTTCCCTGTGCGGCGAGAAGGGCGAACTTGCCCGGTTTGGCTCCGATGGAGGAGACCTGGACGGCGCCGCCGTTCGGCGACTGGCTGTCCGCGACGACACGCCACTTGGAGACCGTCCCGGCGCCGACCGGGTTGACGGCGGACATGGGCGCCGTTCCTTCGAAGTTCAGAACGCGCGTGGCGCTGGGAACGGAGCCCCAGACATCGGCGCGATCGACGCCCCAGGGGTCGGCTGAGTTTCCGCCGGGCTTGGGCGCGAAGGTCGCCAGATAGTCCACGATATGCGCGGCCTCCGTGGGCGAAATCGAGTCGCTGGCTTTGTATTTGGTCAGCATCCGATTGACCGTCCGCTGCCATTCCCCGCGCGTCATCGCCTTTTCCTCGGGCTTGGGCAGATTGTGGCAGGCAGAACACTTCTCGGCGTAAAGCGACTTCCACTGTGTCGCGCCCTGAGCGCCACCGGCGGCTTCGGGCGCTTTTTCGGCGGCCGGCAGAGGACGCGTGGTCAGGGCCGCAGAGATCAAAACAACTGGGGCGGCGATGGAGACAAAAGCGGCGAGGGAGCGGGACTTCATAGGGTTCTCCTGCTGTGAATAAGGGATCCTGTCAAGCGAGCGGATCAACCTTAAGACGCAGCGGACAGCCGGAAGGTTCGCCGCCACGCACAGCGATCTTAAATTACCGAACGGCCGCCGCATTTCCTGCATTTGGACGTGCGATTTTATTCACAAGCGAGCGCGTTTTGTCGCTCATGTCCCACAGCTAAAGCAGTGGTCTAATCAAGGGGAAGGCGGCTCAAGCCGACTGGCGGATTATGACAAACGCCATTCCTGACTCCGCAGCCTGCTTCAGCTGTCTTACCCCTGATTAGACCATTGCTTTTGCTGTGGGACATGAGCGACAGACGTTTCTCAAGCCTGCTGAGCCACCCACAATTTCACATCAAGGAAACACATGGTTCCGCCCAGAGACATGTTTGACTTCGGTTTGTAAAACTGGTAGAATATGGTGCTCTCGGCCCGGCGCACGCCCCGGCGCGCCGCGTGAGCGGCGCGCGCCCCGGCCGCAACAAATTTTCAGCGAGGAAGGTTCACCCTAGATGGCAGACGATAAGGAATTTACTGAGGGTCTTGAGGACGTAGTCGCGGGG
>NZ_JBDSQY010000234.1:0-25342 GCF_039929585.1 Capsulimonas sp. | reverse complement strand
CCCCCGCGCATTTCTTCTTAAAAAGAATTTCGCAAATGGTTTTTCTTCATGATCGCTTCATGTAGGTCGGATATCATAAACACAAGCCGCTCTGGAGACGACGAAGTTTCCGAAGCGAACACCATGGAGCGATTGCAGAAGGAGCGGGATAATGCAGCGGAAAATGATTTCTCTTCTCGGAGCCGCGGGATTGATGGCGATGACAACGGTCGCGGCGGTCTCACAGAATAATACCCCTGGAAACGGCGCGCCCCGCGCCGGACGCGGACAGGGCATGGGCGGTAATCGCGGGCCCGGAATGGGCGGCCCGGGAATGGGCCAGCCGGGCGGTGGACGCCGTCCGGGAGTCGGCGGAGAAGTCACCTCGGTGGACGCGAAGGCGGGTACGATCGCCGTCGCCAGCCGCTGGGATGAAACTCTGACGGTGAAACTCGCGACCGGCGCCAAGATCCTGGCGCGGAAAGACGCCACCATCGGCGACCTCAAAATCGGCGATACCATTCAGGTCAGCGGCGTGTTTTCACAGCTCACCGCCGCCGCCATTCAGTCTGGAGAACTCCCGGACATGCCGCCTCCAATGGGCGGCGGGCGGCCTGGATTCGGCGGCCCAGGAATGGGCGGACCGGGAGAGCCCGGCGGCCAGGGCGGCCAGCGAGGGTTCGGAGGCCAGGGAGGACGGCGCGCGCAGCGAGGACCTGGCGGCCAAGGCTGGCAGCAAGGCCCCGTCGGCCAGGAAAACCGTCGCGGCCCCGGCGGCCCCGATGACTTCGGCGGCGGCCCTGGCTTCCCGGGAGGTCCCGGCGGTCCAGACGAGATGGGTGGCCCTGGTGAAGACGGACCACCGCCGCCCGATGCGATGCAGGGCGCAAGCTCCACGGAGAAAGGCGCCTCCCACGCTCGAGACCGACGCGGCGTGGACAACACTCGCTCCATCTCCGCCGATGGACCCGGCCGGGGCGCACGCCCCGCCGATCTCGAACAGGACAGCGAATCGGGACCTCAGGATGACTTCGACGTCGCCCAAGGCCCTCCGCCTCCCCGCTTCGGCGGACGCGGCGGCGACGACAGAATGGATGACGGCCCTATGGCAGGCCCCGGCGGCCCTCGTGGTGAAGGCCCGATGGGTGGCGGACTGCGGGGTGAAGGCCCGATGGGTGGCGGACTGCGGGGTGATGGCCCCATGGGAGGCGGACCCCGCGGCGGCGGCATGATGGGCGGAGGCGGACCGCGTGGCGGGATGATGGGCGGCGGCGCTCACCTTTCCGGCAAGATCACCTCAGTCAGCCCGCTGACGATCGCGATCAACGACAGAGTCTCACTGACCATCAAGACCGATGCGAAGACCCGCGTCACCAAGATCGTCTCCGAATCACTCGGCGACATCAAGAAAGGCGACCGTATCTTCGCCATGGGAACGTTCAGCAAAGACGTGCTCACCGCCAAGTCGGTCTCGGTCAACCTGGAGCCGTAAGATTCGGCCCCCGGGTATAAAACCCGGGGCTGGGAAGCCTTCGGCTAATTGTCCGTGCCGGACAAACAAATAATGGACAATCGACCACAATAATTTGTCCGTCCGGCACGGACGGTTAGATGCGGAGCATCTCCCAGCCCCGGGTTTTATACCCGGGGAATACGCGTGGCTCTTGTACTTGGCGCATCACGGCTAATTCGTCAGCCTTCTTATTTCTGCAGTGCTTTAAACCAATCCACCGTCGCCGCAATCGCTTCGCTCAGCGGCGTGGCGCTCCACTCAAACGTTTCGGTGAAACGGCTCGAATCTACGATCTGCGGCTCTTCGTACTGATAGAACATCTCCACAAACTCTCGCATCTGTTCGTCAAACTCCCCAAAGTGCTCGATAATTTCCCTCGTCGCCGTCTGGATCTCCAGCGGATGGCCCACGGCGGCCTCGACAAGTTTCAGCATTTCCCGCGTGGTCACTGTCGGCGCGACCGGCAGCAGCCACTCATGGCCAATCGCTTCGGGACGCTCGCCGAGAGTCGCCAGGCCGCGAGCGATGTCGGGCATGTAGCTATAGGGGTGCGGCAGGTCGATATTGCCCATCACTTGAACCGGCTGGCCGGAAAGAGCTAGGGGGAAGACGCGTTCGCCAAAGGTGGAGTTGAAAACGCGTGGGCCGAAGAAGTCGGCGGCGCGTCCCAGCGCGACTTGCGCGACGCCGTCCGCGTGCGCTTTTAAATAATCGCGAGCGACCTGGGCGCGCATTTCGCCCTTGCGTGACGACGGCGCATAGGGGGTGTCTTCATTCATCGGAACGCCGTGGGTGACGCCATACATATACAGCGAGTCTGTCACGATCAGCTTTGCGCCGGTAACGGATGCGGCGGCGAGGATCGCCTTTTGAAAGCGTGGGACCATCTCATACTGCTGCGAGTACACGGAATTGACGCAGTTGTAGATGGCGACTGCGCCTTCGGACAGCGCAGTCACCGCCGCCGGATCGGTCGCATCCGCGGCGACAATCTCCACATCCTGGCTCGTCTCCGCCTTGCCGCTGCGATTGACAAGGCGCACGCGGCGGCCGCGTGCAATCAGTTCGTCCGCGAGGGTCAGCCCAACCGGGCCGGTTCCGAAAATCACGTGCAGTTCATTGTTGGCGTTGTTCATTGTTTTCCCTTTCATCTCGATCCTAAACTAATTTCTAACTAAGTTAGATTTTATTGACGAAAAATCTATCCCTGACCATGCGCGGCCCATGCGCTCAAAAGATCGCGCAAGGCGCGGTCTGCCAATAGCTTTGCCTTGGGCGCCTCGCCGCCGATGCGTTCGAGCATCGTCACGCTGACCATGCCGTGCAGCAGCGCCCAGACCGTCTCGATGGCGCCCTGCGGATCGCCAAGCGTGGTCCCGGTCGCCCGCGCCCATGCATCCAGCGCCACCATCGCGGCGGCTCCGGCGCGACGCGCGCCTTCCAGGGTCTGTTCCGAAGACAGCGCCTTGCTTTCCCAGCCGTGCATAATTTGATACAGCTCGGGATGGTCGAAGGCAAAGCGCCAGTAGACATCAGCCACTTGAAGAAGGCCATCTTCGGGATCTGGCGCTGCCGACGCCGCAGTCACGCTGTCGGCGAGCATCGTAAAGCCCATACTTTGCAGCTCGGCCAGCATGGCGTCCTTGCCGGCGAAGTGCTCGTAAATCACCGGCGGCGTGTAGGCGATCTTCTCGGCGACACGCCGCACGGTGACGGCGCCCCACCCTTCCTGTCGCGCGATCTCCCGCGCCGCCTCCAAAATGCTTTCCCGAGTGGCCGTCCGCCGCTTGGCGAGTTTCACAATCGTAATCCTAACTCTCGAATCTAACTTAGTTAGATTTTATTATCCACATCTTGATCGCACATGTCAACGGCTAGTGCAAATATATTTGTGCAGGCGCCAAAATCGTCCCAGAATTGAAACCTCACGTCCCTGCCCCATCATAGTCCCATTACGGAATCATTTCTATTCCAAATTCCGCGAAACATTCGAGACCCGGTATAATCTATTCAAAATATCGACCGACAATCCCACCACCCTCAGAAGATCAACTATGCAAAAACTTCCACGTTTGCGGCTCATGTCCGCCTGCCTTCTCGCGACCGGCGTTCTTGGCTTGTCGGGTGAGACCACCGCGCGCTGCGAGCCTGCCGTGGCCGCTCCTGCGCTGACGTTCGAGAGTCGAATGGCGCAAAGCACTCTGGGCGGAGCCTATCAAAACGCTCTCGATAATCTGCTGCGGGTCAACACCATCCCGGACACTGACCACAAACACAATAAAGCAAAGAAGATGACGGGCGATCCCGGCGTATTCGTGCGGGCGGGCGGCGGCTACAGCGAGCCGTGGACGCGCGACGCGTCGCTCAACAGCTGGAACGCGGCCTCGCTGCTGGAGCCGGTCGCAGCGCGCAACACGCTGTGGGCAGTCTGCGAGCAAAGTTCTGATGGCGACGTCACCATTCAGCAGGATAATCAATGGTGGGATAAAGTCATTTGGATCACCGGCGCATGGTCGCACTACACCGTGACGGGCGACCGGGAGTTTTTAGAGACGGCCTACAAAGTTACGCAGGATGAGCTGTCGCGGATGCGGCGGGAGCATTACAGCGCAGAGTATGGGCTGTTCCAGGGACCGGCGTTTTTCGCCGACGGTATCGCGGGCTACCCCGAGCCGCCCTACGATCCCGCCAATAAGAGCAGCTTTGTCCTCGATCACCACTTTACCGACAAACTGATGCCCCTGAGCACGAACTGCGTTTATTACAATGCCTACAAGTGCGCGGCGCGGATGGCGTCGGAGCTGGGACGCCCGAAAGTGGAAGCTCAAGAGTATGAAGAGGCGGCGAAGAGACTGAAAACGGCGATCAATAAACATCTCTGGATGCCGTCAAAGTCCACCTATGGCTTCTTCATCCACGGCGCGGGGCCGCTGCAAGGGAAATTGGATCCGTCACAGGAAGGGATTGGAATTTCGTTCGCCATTCTCTTCGGCGTCGCCGACCCGGGGCAGGCAAAGAGCGTCCTTGCGAATACGCATCGATCCGCGCATGGGATCATGACTTCATGGCCGCACTTCGCCCGGTACGACGACGCGCATCCCGGGCGGCACAACGCCATCGTATGGCCGCTGGTCAACGGCATGTTCGCCTGCGCCGCCGCGCAGTCCGGCCGGAGCGACCTTTACCAGGACGAAGCCGAAAACGCCGCTCTGCTTGCGGCGGGCAGCGGAAATCACTTCTTTGAGATCTACAATGGAAGCACGGGAGTTCCAGACGGGGGATGGCAGACGGGAGGCCAGTGGCCGTCGCAGCCGGATCAGACCTGGTCGGCGACAGCGTATTTGCGGATGATCTACTCTGGGCTGTTCGGCATGACATTCACGCCGAAGTCACTGACATTCTCGCCCACGCTGCCCGCGCAGTGGGGAGCAGTCAAGCTCAGCGGCGTGCATTACCGGGAAGCCGTGCTGGACATCGCCTTGACGGGAAGCGGGCGGCGCGTCACCAAGTTTCTTTATGACGGCGCGTCGGTCAGCCCGCCGGCCGTGCCGGCCGGCGCCAAGGGCTTTCACACGGTCGCGATCACGCTGAACGACTGATGCTGGGAGCATGAGTTACCATGGGGTCATTGGCGATATCCACTTTGGAGACGTGAATGGCCCCCCGGCGGCAGATATCCTGCGGGCTTGGGGTGACATCAATCGCAAAGAGACTGCCCTTGATGCAGTCGAATCGCGCTTTCCAGCTTCCAGGGCGGCCGGGAATGGTGAACCGGATCGTCGCCAGATGGTAATCGGAATCCTGCAAGGGGAAACACGCGCCGGAGTTGCGCGTCGTCTTGCCCCGCTTGCGCGTGTACAGCCGGATCTCGCGGTATCCAGGGCTGCGCTCGACATGGTTGACCGACCGGACCTGGTCCCGAAAAATCTGGCCGGCCTCATGCGGGAGCGCTTCATCCAGGGCATCCAGCAAGGCGCGCTCCAGGGGAGCCAAAGGCGAAAACAGGCTTTGCAATGGGTGGAACATAGGTTTCATGTTAACATCGCGGCAATTTTTAGTTCGTGGCGTTTACTACGGAGAAACTATATGATACCCAAATTTACGGGTGTTTAGCCACCATAAATATTGAGATCGCCGCGTTGACTTTCGATGTGGATCAGCGTGATAATAATGCGACGCCAACGCAATCTGGAGATGACCATTGACCAAGTATTCCCGCCATATCGCTGTCTCAACCTGGAGCCTGCACCGAGTTCTCGAAACAGCGGCTCTGCTGGACATTCCCGCTCAGGCGGCGGCGCATGGAATCGGGCGGATTGAGATCTGCCATTTCCACCTCCCCAGCACGGATGCGGCGTATCTCGCCGAGCTGAAGGCGTCGCTCGCCGACTCGCAAATCGAATGCCTGACGCTGCTGATCGACGAAGGCGACCTCACGGATCCCAGCGAAATCACGCGCGGAGAACATGTCGAAACGATTGGGAAATGGATCGATGTGGCGGGTGAGATCGGCGCCGCGCGGGCGCGGGTGATCGCAGGGAAAGCATCGCCAGACGCCGGAGGAGAGGCGCTGAGGCTGAGCGAGCAAAACTTGCGCGTACTAGCGCGGCGCGCTTCGGATCGCGGCGTGCGGGTCGTCACGGAAAACTGGTTCGCCCTGCTGGACAGTCCCGCCGAAGTGATTCAGCTTCTGGACGCGCTGGACGGCGAGGTCGGCCTGCTGCTGGATTTCGGAAATTGGAGCGGCGAACGCAAATACGACGATCTGTCGCGCATCGCGCCGATGGCGGAATCCACACACGCCAAAGGAAATTATGACGACGCCGGCAATCTGCAAAGTGATGATTACGCGCGCTGCCTGAAGATCTGCGCCGACGCCGGCTTCCAGGGTCCGCATTCACTGATCTTCGACGCCGCAGGCGATGAATGGACGGAGATCGACAAACTGCGCGACTTCGTACTGTCGGCGCCTTAAACCGTCTTTAAAATCGCCAGCCCAGATCTTCAACGGGCATCCTACGATAAGTCCAGTTAAGCTGCCGTTCCGTCAGGCGGCAGTCCACGAACCACCATGGATACGCGACGGGGTCAATGATCCGAAATGTGCGCCGATAATTTTGGATGGCGGGAAACGCGGGCGTGAACCCGGCGCGGTGCAAAGTGAGAAACAGGGCGAGAAGACGAACGCGCAGTTTGACGGCGCTCGCATTCTCCGTGGGGATCGAGAGGGTTTGGGAGAGCTCGAAAACCTCACGCTGGGCCAGATGCATCCCGACGGTGTCGATGCCCTTGAGGATGCCGATCTTGTCGGAAATGTCAGCTTCCGGAAGACGAGTGGTGAGCGTCATGACGTAACGCTCGATGCTGTCCGCCCATCCTTCCTCTACCTTGCGCGCCACAATGCACAAGTCTTCCATTTTCCCATCGTGCTCCAGGTGAGCCCGCAAGTTCGTCTCCGCCCATTCCCAGCGCCGAATCAAACGACGCGGCAGGCTATCGGTTTCGGCGCGCGGGCAGATCCGGCACAGGTTCCCGCGAACGCCCAGCAAACGGCTGTAGGCGTACTCCAGACGCTGTGGATTGGAGCGCGGGTCGAGCAGGCTTTCCACATGCCGCGCATACTCCTCCACCATCGCGCCCAGCGCATCCATGGAGATTTCGGGCGTATCGTCCGCCCCCGGCCTCTGCTTCGTCTTTTCCACGCTCTGATCTCCGTCCGCTCGCACCCGCGCCATAAGAGTAACCTCTGTTCGGCCACTTTTCACAAAGTAACCTATCTTACTCGTATTATCGGCGCGCGGCCGCCCGCTCTCTATCTCTAATTTGCGTGAGACTCAAATATTTCAAGAAAGCCCTGAACTCAATCGCGGCGGACCCACCAGGCCCACGCGATTAGCACGAATTGCAGGGGAAGACGCAGCCAGAGCAGCAGCGCTGGAAAATGCTGCCCGTTGATAGGAGTATCGTTCAGAGCCATGGAGATGTTGGCGGGAAACACAGCAATATAAAGCGCGATCAGACCGATCGCCGCCGGCAGGCGCACAAACGGAAGGAGCAGTCCCAGGCCGCCCAGCGCTTCAAAGAAGCCGCTCACAAGCACCAGAGCCCGAGGGGCCGGCAGGTAGTGAGGAACGATACTGATAAATGGCTCGGGATGCAAAAAGTGCAGACATCCGACCCAGATCATCACGAGCGCCAGCACCACGCGCAAAACGCGCCGGGCGACAGTGTCGAAAGCACTTTCGAAAGAAGTTCCTGGAGTTGTTTGTCTAGGTGAATCGGTCATAGCAATGAATGTAAGAAGAATACCCAATCCAAATGACGAACGCCCTCGTCGCGCACGCCCAAAAGGCGTTGCGCGGCGAGGGCGTTCGTCGCTGCGTTAATGATCGGCGGCGGACTAGCTGCCGCGATTGTAGGCGCCGGTCGACATCGTGCGGTGTGTGCGATAACTCTTCATGTGCATCGGCCGGCGCATCGTGTTGTAGCGATGGCGGCGCGTGATGCGCGAATAGCGGCGGTGGCGCACTGGCGCAGCGACACGCACGGTCTTGGTCATTGTGCGGTGCGCCAGAACCGGGCGCTTGGCTGGCGCGGGCGTCGGCATTTCGGCGGTCGCCATCGGCGGGGTCGGGGTCACGACGGGAGTGGGCGTAACGGCAACGGTTTCGGTGCTGGTCGACATCGCGATCGGTGAAAGCGTCGGCAGCGGCGATGGCGCCAGGGCGCGGGCCATCAAGGCGGTGTCGCGGCGCGAGACCGCCATCGCGTACAGGTCGGACATTGGGGGCATCTCACCCAAATAAGCCGTCTTATACTCTTTGATCTCGGTGATGTTGTTCTGAGCGTCGTAGATCTGAGAGTCCGTCAGGCCGTACTTCTGGCCGATGGCGGCGAAGGTCAAACCGCGATCCACATCGCCGACGATCTGGTTGAACGGCACACCCGCCTTTTCGGCGATATTGGCGAATACGGCGATATGGCTGTCATCGTATCCCTTGGCCTTAGCGGCCATCAGGTCGTTGTAGTCATACGGCTTGTTCATCAGAACTTTGTAATCGGGCGTCATCGACGATGTGCTCCACGTCGAATTCGTCATGGTGGTCGCATCCATCGTCGACGTTCCCGGGGTCGTCACCTGTGCGCCGGACGTGCTGGACGGCCCGCCCGTCTCCTGCGTGCCTGTGGGGGTCGGCGCGGTGGTCATGGTCGGCATCGTCGTGGTGGGCGTGGTAGTAGTTTGGGCATATGAGGCGCCGGATATGGCTGCAAGAACAACGGCGGCAGAGTTAGCGACAATCCATTTTTTGGCTGACATTGGTAAACACTCCTTGTTTGAAAACTCAGAAACGGCGTGGCTTGGTATTGCAACCCGCAAGCTTACGGCATAAATTGAGGAACATAAAGCTCCTCGTTACTTTTGACATATAGCCAATTCGAAAAGCAGTTAAACATCAATGCCGTGAATCGCAAAAGAATCTTTTTGCCCGTTCGCCAAGACGAAATGAGTGCTCGCCTAATATCACCGGCGCCCATGCTTCGATCAAGTCATCTCTAAAATCTGTTAAAGACACTATATTAAATCATAAATGTAAATGGTACACTAAGAATAAGGAGAGTCCAATGATTAAGGGAACGACGGAGTTATTTCGGCCGGTAGGAGTAAAAGAACTGGAGCTGATTCGGGAGAGCGGTTATCGTGCGTTTCCGCCGCGTCTTTCGTTTCAGCCGATCTTTTATCCCGTTTTGAATGAGGGGTATGCGGCGCAGATCGCGCGGGATTGGAATACGCAGGATGAGGCGTCGGGGTACGCAGGATATGTCACGCGGTTTCAGGTAGACTCTGAGTATCTGGCGCGCTATGAGATAAAGATCGTCGGCGGATCGCAGCACGCGGAGTACTGGATTCCGGCGGAGGATCTGGAGACGTTCAATAGCCATATCGCCGGACTAATCGAAGTCGTACAGGAATTTCACGCAGACTCATGACAGCGAATCCCAATAAGACACGGCGGCGACGCATCGTACTCATTTCTTTGCTCGTCGCCGCGATCGTTCTCACCATCGGCGTCTTCTGGCGCCAGTCGGTGATGAGCGCGGAACTGGCGCCGGGCGCCGCCAACGCGATCCGCAGGGCGCTGGGCGACGGCGGCGTGCGGCGCGTCGTACAGGTGATCTCGCCCGGAAACCAAGACAGCGCGGCGAGCGCCGGGACTCATAAGTCGTCCGGAGAAATCGATGGGCGGCCATACGGGCTGGCGTTCGACATCATGATCCAGCCGGGCCAAGACCCGGATGCGGATACCCGGGCGCTTCGCCTTCAAGGCATCGCGGCGTGGCGGCGCGGCCCCGGCGCGCCGGGCGGTCCGGCAGGACTGGGGCCGCACATTCACTGCGTCTGGCCCGGCGCGCCGACATCGAACATCCAGAATGTCGAACAGATCAGTAGTTTCGTCCACGGCTATCGTGGACTGGCCGACGCCGCGCGGCCCCGCGCACAGTGGATCGACCCGTCGATCCAAGACGATGAGCGGGCAAAAATTCGGGAAGTTTACGAACAGGTCAACGGCGCGGGCAGTTTAAAGACGGCGGACACGTATGATGCCCTGCACCGGGGACGGTCCGGCGGGTAAAGCGCCGCGTATTGTGATACAATATTGCTATGGCATCCTCCACCACAGCTAAGCGCGCCATTGCCTCCACACTCGTTCTGGCTTGTCCGCTGATCGCCGTCTTTTTTGTCCTGAAGCCAAGGCAGGCGAAACCGGAGACGAAGCCAATCCCTCTCAAGGCGGCGACGCGCGTGGCCGCCGTCCCCCTCTGGTCTGAATCGCCGCTGTCGGGGAATCTTCCCTATCAATGGTATACGCAAAAGGCGTTTCTCTACCGTCGTCTCGATAGCTCCCTAGGCTCGGCGTCCATCGCTCCCAGCGAGCATGACGCGGCCGGCGACGTCCTGCGCTCTTATCAAGAAGTCGGGGGCGATCTGGAAGGCGCGGGACCGACCGGCCCCGCCGATTGGATGCTTTCACCGGACCGGCGCTGGCTGCTGACTTACCTCGGCGATCCGGAAAAACGGTTCTGGACGGCGATCTCGCTGGACGGCAAGAAGCATATCAAGTGTCCGGCGCGCTTCCATTTTCAGCCGCTCGTCTGCTGGAAAAGCGACAGCTCCGGCTGGATCGAGCTGTTTCGCGGAGACAACGGCCCTAATTCCGCGTCCTACACTCTCGCGGCAAATCCCGTCGAAGGTCCAGTCACTCCGCTGGCCAGAAGCCGAACTGGATACAATGGACGTCCGGAAGTGCTGGGGGGAGTTGATGGCGACGGAATGGCCATCGCAACGTGGGTGACAGACGAGCAAAACCGTATTCCAGTACGCGTCTTCCATATGAAGCAGCCCACGGTTCCCCCAGCACGCATGCGGATCACACTCCCACCGCTGGCCAATTTAATGGAAACGGAACTGTCGCCGGATGCGCGGCGACTAGCCTGGGTCTTCGTGATTCCAGACCATGCCAAACACGGCTTGCGATTGCCGTTCTTCAAATCAAGTACTCCTGACACCGTTCAGCAGCTCTGGACCAGCGACTTCAACGGCGGCGACATGCGGCAAATCGCGGTGTCCGACCCCAAGACAGGTGAAGCGCTAACGGCAGTCCATTTTGTCCGCTGGCTGCCGGACGGAAAAACGGTCAGCTTTGTGGATCACGACTCCCTTTACACGATCTCCGCTGAGTAAAATCGCACGCCGACGCGCACTTTTGGGTGGGATTCGCTATACTGAATAACCGTATCACCGCATGGCGCACGCCATGCGCCGACAAGGACGATCACACTATGAAGAATTTCCTGCCCCTTCTTTCCGCCGCCGCCGCAATCGGCCTGCTTGCCGGATGCGGCAGCAAAGACGAAACGACGCCACGGCCAGAGCAGCCCGCCGTCACGATCGAGGCTCCGCCGCCCACATCCACTACTGTCATCGCCCCTCAGGCGACGCCCGGCAAAACACCCGTGGGACCGCCCGCAATCGTCCGAAAGCCCGGCGCGGTCATCACCACCAAATCGGGCCTGAAGTATCAGGATGTCGTGGTCGGAACCGGCCCGGCGGCGAAGGCCGGCGACAACATTCTCGTCCATTACACCGGCACATTGACCAACGGGACGAAATTCGACTCGTCCGTCGATCGCGGCGAGCCGTTTCCCTTCCAGCTTGGCGTCGGACAGGTTATCCCCGGCTGGGATGAAGGAGTGGCCGGTATGAAAGTGGGCGGCAAGCGAAAACTGGTAATCCCAGGTGATCTCGCTTATGGTCCCAACGGCCAGGGAGAGATCCCCCCGAACGCGACGCTCAATTTCGACGTGCAACTGATCGCCATTAAATAGGACGACAGAATATGATCGCCGCCGCTCTCCTCACGGAATTCGAGGCTCTTTCGAACGCCCAGCGTCTGCGCCGCATGCGCGAGCTTGGAACCCGCATGGAGACGGACTCGGAAGCGGCCTCCATCATCGTCGCTCTGGAAGGCGGCGGCTTCTACGAGCGGCGGCTGGCCCTACACTCCTGCTTTGCCAGCCGCGACGGCGCGCATGTATTACGCGCCCTGTCGGATCCTTCCCACATCATTCGGGGCGAGGCGGTCGTAATCGCCCCACTCGCATGCGACGCCTCTCAGGCGGTTCAGGGACTTCAGGCGCTGGGGTTCAAAGCGCAAAAGTCCCTGCTGACACGCCTTGTAAAATGGAAGCGACGCGATGTTTTCGACGCCTTCCTGGCGCTCCTGCCAGCGGATGACGAGCGCCGCTTGCGCCTGCTGCCGTTTGGCTCCGCGCAAACGGTTCAGACGGAGCTGGCGGCCGTTCAGGAACGAATGGGCGACGATGACTGGCGCCTGCTTGCGCGATCGCATCCCGAGATCGCTTTCGATAGTCTGCAAAAGAGAGCTGAAGCGGCGACTCGGCTCGACCCGCGCTTGCTTGTGCATGCGGACGAGGCCATGCCCGCCCTTTCGCGCCACAATTCGGACGCCGCGCTTCTCCTTGTCCGAACGCTGCTCAAACATGCCCCTCTCTCCCGCGTCACACTCCGGGATCTCATCAAGCTCCGGCCAAATGAAGTCGCCGGGCTGATCCTGGAGGGGGATGATCCTGGGGGATGGCTGCGCTTCGAGAAGCATATTCGTGCAGTGGACGACGACCGAATCCTGGCGCTGGCGCAATCCCAATCGGCCACGCTCGGACAGCCTCAGTTCTGGCTTCTCCACATTACGCCACAGCAGCGCAGGCAGGTTTTCGAAGCGCTGGGACTTGTCTGGCGCGACCGGGAAGGCGCGACGCTTCCCAGCATTGTGAAGCTTCTCCCGAGTGAAACGCGCATCGCCGAAGCGCAGCGCTGCCTACGACTGCCGCCGCTCGCCACGCGTCCGGACCAGCAGTTTCGCTACGCGTCCATGCTTCCATGGGACGATGCGCGCGCGGCGCTGGAGCCGTTTATCCGCGACCCCGATCCAGATCTCAGAGCCGCCGCGCTGCCGGCGCTCATTGAAGCGGCGCGCTATGAGCGGGATCGCCTTCCCGACGCCCTCCAACTTGTCCGCGCGCGCGGCAGCGAACAGGATCCAATTCGGCGCGCCATGCTGACGGCGCTTGCCGCGCTGCCGCCGTCACGCTGGACGTCGGAACATCTGGAGGAGCTCGACCAGATCCTTCGTGACGCCCTGGACGCCGCTGACCGATCGGCCGCGACAAGCGCCGCCGCAGAATTGCTCGTCATCAAAGTCCTGCCGTTCCACCCGGACTGGGCCGGCCCATGGTTCGCTCGGCTCGTGCGCGAGTCGGGTCAGATCTACTGCCGAAGCCTGGATTCCCATTGGTACGACGCCGACGTTCAGAGATTGGCGCCCACGCTGATCCCCGTCTTCGAGGCGTGGAACACGCGCGAACGGCGTCAGGACCTGTTGACCGCCGCGCAGCGTTTTGGGCGGCGGCTGCGCGTTTTTCACGCCCTGGCGGCCCTTCTTGAAGAGATCGTCCATGATGTCCTTTCCGAACAGCGATCCGTTCAGGCTCTTGGGCTCCTCAGCGAGCACCGACATTTCCGCATGCACTCGATGATCCCCGAACTGGTGCGCAAAGACGCCAGCTGGATCACGCGAGAGCCGGTCTATCGCTACATCCATCGGCGACGTCAGGATTTGATTACGCCATTTTTAGGGCAGCAGACTTACAAGGGACGATTCGCGACCGGAAAGACAAGGATTGCACTCCCGCTTTTGTCCGGGTTCGAACGCTGGACGCCGTTCCAGCAGGAGATTTTTGGGCGAACGGTGACCAATGTCGCTCAGGACGCAGAACGCGACGTGTTTGCGCGTATTACCGCGATCGGACAGCTCGCCGCGCTGCCCGGCGTCGCCCCGACGACGCTCATTTCTCTGGCGGCCCGAGGGGAGAAATCCGCGATCCGCGATATCGCCCTGCGCGCACTCGCGCGGCGCGATTCAGGCGACGGCGTCCCCGTCCTGACGGAAGCGCTCAATGACGACCGCGCACGGATCGCGATCTATGCGCTGCGGGCCGCGCTGCGCGAGATGCCCGCCGACCGGGCGTTTACGATCCTGCGTTCCGCGCCGCTGGAAAAAGTAACCGTCGCCAAAGAAATCGTTCGCTTGACCGGGGAAATGGAATCCGAGGAGGCGTATCAAACGCTGCTTGAGTTCCATGGGCGTGATCTGCATCGCGATGTGCGCGTCTCCCTGCTGCGCGCGTTTTGGGAGCATCTGGAGCGGGACGCCACATGGCCGATCCTCCAGGAAGCGGCGATTTCGGCGGACCCAGCCATCGCCGGCGGAGTCATTCGGATCCCGACACATCGCCTTTCCGCCATCGCCCAGGAACGATTGACGGCCTTGATCGCCGCGCTGCTCGCGCATCCCGAGCCGCGTATCCGCTTGAGCGTTCTCGCGCGCTGCGTCTCTCTCCCGCTGACTGATCGTGAACAGACGCTTCGTCCGCCCCTGCTCGCGCTTTTGGGATCAGCGCTGCCGGATGAATGCGCCGCGGCCGCGCGGGCGGTCTTCACAACATACGGCCGCGAGGACGCTCCGCTGATCGGCGCCGCGCTCGGCGGCATCCGAGAAGATCGCCGAGCGTTCAGCATGACGTTCGCGGTTCTGATCGAGTGGCTGACGATCAGCCGCGCCTTTATGTCACCCGCCGCGCGCTCCGTAATCGATACGCTTAGCGGCGACCCCATGATGACGTGTTTCCGAGTCGAGCTGGGATCGCATGTCTTGTCCGGCCCCGAGTTCGCGGCGCTCTTAACGAACGCCGCAAACTCCAACGAGCTGCATGCGGATGCGCTCGCGGCGGCGGAACGAGTTATTGCCGACGCATCGCCGTACCGGCACAAAGATCCTGTCAAACGGTTAGAGGCGCTGGAAGAGATTCTTGGCCGAAGCAGCGATGAGCGCCTGCGCCGCCTGGGCCTCGCCGCCCTGATCGCACTCGGCGGCGGCCTGCGCGGCTGGGATGAGGCGCTGCTTTCCCGGCTGCGTGAATACCGCGCGGATAGGTCATCCCTGGTGGCGTCTGCGGCGCAGTTCACGCTGCCGGCGGAGGAGATGGGCGAGACGCCTCTCATAAAAAGCCGCGCAATTGCCTTAGCCAAAGCTCAGGATTTGATAAATCAACTTCGAATGGGAACTTCGGAACAATGAGAAGCGCGTCTTGCGCGAAAGCGTGGACCATGAATGGGAATTGTGTAAGATTTAGACTGATCAAGGCCACTGCAGACAGTTGCGGCGGCCTTGATCAGTTTGAATGGCAATGGATGCCTAACGATTGATCGGTGGATAGCCGCCCGGAGGCGAGCCTTCCACGGGAGGAGTCCAGACGGGGGCCTGTAACGTATCAGCGGGCGGAGGCTGCCAGGCGGGCGCTTCCTGGGGCGGCCACGCAGGCGCCTGCTGAGCATTGGCGGCGGGCGGCCATGTGGGCGCTTGCGGGGCATTGGCGGCTGGCGGCCAGGCAGGCTGCGGAGCGACAGGCGGCGGAGGCCATACGCCCCCCGGAGCGGGCGCGTAGCCAATCTGAGCGGCCATCATGGCAGACTGCTGACGCTCCGCTGTTTCAATGCGCCGCAGATCCGAAACGGCGAGCAGCCCTGGGAAGATCCGAAATAGGGCATAGGCGTGGAAGGCGACGGCAAGCCATTCCTTGCCGAAGACAAGCAGAAGGGCGTCCAGCACGTAAAAGGAGATCCCTACGATGAATGGCCACTTCTTACCTTGCTTTGCTTGCACACCGAACAAGAGCCAAAAACTGGCGACCACCAGGTCGCAGCCAAAGGCAATGACGTGACCGATCCCCGACGAGGGGATATAGTCAATCACCTCCGTCAAGCCCAGTCCCAAAAAGAAATGCCACTGTGAGCCAGTGGCGGCGATGATTGCATTGATCATCGACATTCCGGCGATCCACGTAAACCAACTGGCTCCGTTCGCAATTTTCGCCATTGCCGCGTTTTTCTGCGTGGCGAACGCATTGATCGGCGTCATAAAAAACCTCCAACGATAACAATCTCAAATAACACGCGCCGTACACCCACGACGCTGGCGCAGTCACCCACTATACCACGAGTCTATACCTGCATGCTACAAGTAAATTCGCATGGAGGACTACTCGACGTTACGTGGCGGGCGCGAAACATCACTAAGGCAGGCGCCCGCATCTATCCAAACCGGCGTGCGCTCCAGGCGATCACGCACGGTTTCCCATTGATTGCGGTCTACGAAGAAGACACGGCCACCGCGCGCGCCTGACGGCTTGAATTGGGGAAAACGCGTGTAGCCGCAGATGGGGGCGGCGACGTAGCCGGCGATGTATTCGGGTTCGTCGGACCAGCAGAGCTCGGCGCGGACGCCGGACCAGAGGACTTTCGTCGCGACCGCGAGGGCGTCCAGGGTTCGGAAGTGCGTAAGCCCCTGCTCGGCGAGATGGGCGGCGACGGCGTCGCGTGCGCCGGGGGCGTAGTCAAAATGGGTGGCGCGAACGCCCCGCGCAGTCAGAGGATCAAGACGCTCTCCTGTGAGGGGATCGACGAGGGCGGCGCCGCGCAAAACGACGCGCTCAGAGCCGAAGCCGTTTTGCAGGCTTTCGAAGGCGAGCGTGATAGCAGGGTCAGAAACGCCGGCCTCCCGCAAAAGCCGCTCGGCTTGAAGGCGGGCTTCAGCGGGACCTCCTGCGTGAATGGTTGTCAGAGGAAGCGCGGGAACGCGGGCGAGTTCGGCAAGTTCGATGCGCTCCATTGTGAGACGAACGAAGTCTGGAGAAACGCCACGCGAAAGGGCGCGGGCGATCAGCGCGGCGGCCGCGGTCTCCGCTTCAGCTTCGGGAACGAGACGCTCCGCGCCGGAAATATGCTCACCCCCGTCTTCATGCGCGCCGCCGCGAGCGGCGCGCATGCGGACGCTGTAGAGAAGGAAATTCCCGTCCATGTTCACTCAGCCGCCCCTCCGTGTGGTGACCCACCCCCGGCCTTCGGCCGACCCCTCCCTTGAAGCAGGGAAGGGTAATTAGGAATGGATTTCGCAGGCGGCTTTCGTCCGAGAATCTCTTTCCAACCCTTCCCAGCTTCATGGGAGGGGTGGCGCGAAGCGCCGGGGTGGGTCACTCAGGGGCGGCCCGAAGGCCGGGAGGGGTGGGGCACGCACAGGGGCGAGTAATGCCCATTATACTGTGATTTGCGCTTCGATCCGTTCGACAATCACGCGGCTCCGAACGGCGCCGTGGATCGTGTCGACGGGAACCCCACCCTTGAAGATGATCAGTGTTGGGATCGTCCGGACGCCATAGCGGGATTCGATTTCCGGTTCGTCATCCACATTCAGCTTCACGATCTTGGCGCGGCCCGTGAGCGCCTCGGATGCGGTGTCGAGTTCCGGCGCCACTGCACGGCAGGGGGGACACCAGGGCGCCCAAAAGTCCACCATGATCGGCACATCGGATCCCAGCACTTCCGTCTCGAAATTCTCCCGCGTTATTTCGGCGACCTTACCCATGATATCTCGTTCTCCTCAAATCGTTTTCGATTGCGTAAAATTGAATTGGTAAAAGCTTATTCCCACAATTCATAACTTTATTGTGGCCCCAGTCGTTCCCGTTTCCGGCGGGCGGGCGTGATTATTCCTAATGCGGCGCCATAGTTTCGGTAATGGTTCAAACTATGGCGCCTTTTGTATTGACGCTGAACGGAATCTTTGTTATACTGGGACGTTGCGTTGAAACGTAACAACTTATCACTCGCCGATTGTTCGCTCATATGATAGTTTCAATGCAACAATTGCTGTCTATTAAGAAATCGATGGAGATCCCCATGAGACAATCACTCTGGCGGCTGAAAACCGCTGCGGTCGCGTTTGCCATGATCGTTCTGGTCTTGCTGGCGGGAGCGCCGCGTTCGGCGTCCGCCGCAACCGCAGCGCTTTTTGGCCGCGAGCGTCTGTATAGCCTCGGCGCCGCCGATGTGGCCGCGATCAAGTCCACCTACTCGACGGTCATTTTATTCGTCGTCGATGTCGGCAGCAATGGAGACCTCAACTACAACGGCAATCACGTGATCGTGCAGAACGGCGTCTATGTCGGCGACGCCAACTGGGGCGCGCGCCTGGCCGGCTTGAAAACGGCGCCGACGACGGTAAACCGGATCGAAGTGTGCACCGGCGGCGCGGGAGCGCAGAGCTGGAACAATATCAAGAACTTGATCGCGTCGCAGGGCACGGGGTCGGGGAGTATTCTTTATCGGAATTTCCTGGCGCTGAAAAACGCCTTAGGGATTGACGCCATCGACAATGATGATGAGGTGGCGTACGATGCGGCCTCTGCGGCGACGTTCAACCGGATGATCAGCTCGATCGGCATGAAGAATACTCTTTGCCCCTATAACAATTCAGGGTACTGGCAGAGCGTATATAACAACAGCACGATTGACGCGGTCTATCTTCAGTGCTACGACGGCGGCGGCGGCAATAATCCAAGCAGCTGGAACAGTCTTTTTGGCGGGCTCAAGGTAATCCCCGGCAACTGGTATAACGACAGCCTCGCCACGTTCCAGTCGAAGATGGCGAACTGGGCGTCGACGAGTGGGGCGACAGGCGGCTTTTACTGGCTGCTGGACGACCGCGACGCGGCCACGACGAAGCAGTACGGCGACGCCATCAACGCCGGCATCGGCGGGCCGCTGCCTCAGCCGTATTTCATGCTGGTCAATCAAGGCAGCGGCAAGTGTCTGGATTTGATCAGCGGCAACACAGCCAACGGCGCCGTCACCAACCAGTGGAGCTACGATTATAACGGCGCCAACCAGCGCTGGGCGCTGCTGCCGACGGAGGGCGCCAATCACTTCAAGATCGTTTCCTGGGTCTCCGGCAAAGCCGTCTCTGTCTCCAGCGATTCCACGGCGAATAGCGCCCAACTCTGGGCCTGGGATTACACAGGCAACAATCCTAGCCAGCAGTGGGACTTGGTGGACGCCGGCAACGGCTGGTACAACATCAAGAATGTTCGCAGCGGTCTGCTGATGGATGTCGACGGCGGCAGCACCGCCGACAACGCCAAGATCCAGCAGTACGCCAACACGAACAGCGGCGCGCAACGATGGCGTTTGCAGCCGTGGGGCAATTACTATATCCGCACCAACACGGGCATCGGAAACTATATCTGTATCCAGGGACAGGGCAGTACAAACGGCAGCCCTATCATTCAGTACAGCTTTGAGCCCAACAACTGGTTCAAGTGGAAATTCACGAGTGAAGGCGATGGCTTCTATGGCCTGTTCAGTCTCAATGCTCCTACACGCGTGCTCAGCGTCGTCAACGGCTCCTCGGCGGCGGCGGCAAATACGCACCTTTGGGACTACAACGTCAACAACATCGGCGACCAGAAGATCCGGATCCTGCCGAAGACCAATGGCCGATACAAATTCTTCTTCAAGCATGACGGCATGAGCTGGGACATTCCTGGCGGCAATGGAAGCGTCAACACCCCGCTCCAGCAGTATCCCGACAACGGCTTCGGCTGGCAGGAATTCACATTGGAGCGTATTCCATAGTTTTCAAAACTGCGGACACACGCAGACCGGACGGACGCTTTTGTCAGGCGTCCGTCCGGTTTTTTTGTCGATCGACCGGTTCCCGATAATTCTCAGGTATCTTGGGTAAGAATTGTTTATCTTGGGTGAGAGGGAGCGCAAAAAAATGATGGTATGGAAGCCATGGACACGGATCGCGGCTTTTGCGATCGCCGGAGCGGCGCTCGCGGGATGCTCGAACACGATGAACGGCGCCTCGAAGGACGCCAATGATAACGCGGCGGTCGTGAACTCCGCCGCGCAGGACACGGCGGCGTCCGCGAAACAGACGGCGGATGAGGCGGCCGCGAGCGCCAAGCAGACGACTCGTGAGGCCGGCGCGCAAGTTTCGGCGGCCACTGACGACGCCGCCGGCAAGGTCGTGACCGCCGCCGACCAGGCGTCGACCGCCGTTAAGAAAGTTCCCAAGGAAGTGGACGCCGCGCTTCTGGTGACGCCGCAGGTCAAGACGGCCATCGTTCGCGACGTGCTGCTCAACGATGTCCGCAACAAGATCAACGTGGACACGGCGGAGGGCCTGGTGCATCTCAAAGGCCATGTCGTCAATCAGCGCATGAAGGATCGCGCGTCCGAAGTAGCCGCCGACGCCCTGCGCAAAGACTACGCCGCCTACGCCATCAGCAACGAGCTGACGGTGTCGCCGGACAAAGATTAGGACATTCGTCGGCGGCGGGCGGCCTCTCAACGCCGCCCGCCGCCTGGACTATCGTAGCGGCCCACGGTGGTGCCGGGCGAGGTCTTGCCCGATTAGTTTTTATCCGCCGATGGCTTTTCCGAACTGGCGCCAAATTCTTCCACGTCTTCACGCGTCACCGGCGGCAGCCCAAATTGCTGATACACGTCCCTGACCGCGTGCTGTAAAATCTCCTCCGAAACTCCGCTCTTGCTTCGCCCTAATTTTTCCGCGATCCGCGCAAGCTGCACGTGGATGACGACCGGTGTTCGCAGCGAAAGATTTCGATCCGCGATATTCGCTCCGATGGCCTCTTCCTGCTCTTTTGCCTCAAGATGACTGAGCTCGTGCTCGATCCAATCCTGCAAGCGCATCCCGCTTTGAAATTCATGTCCCTTCATAATTGACGACGCCTCTTCCTGCCACGGTATATTCTGTCTCATTAGTATACTCAATTCGCGCCAGAGCGTCCGAATCCCCTCTCATGCGGCCCTGTTTTTGTTACCAGATATTAGTATTACAAATTAGGGATTATTTCAGGCAATATGTAATAATCAATAATAAATCTGCGCGCGGTAAGTTTGCGCACTCATCGTCGTTCGCGAAAGGATCTTTCCATGCACCCTGCCACTCGCGTGTCTCGCACTCGCATTCAGGCGTTTACTCTGATCGAACTGCTCGTCGTCATCGCGATTATTTCCATTCTCGCAGCGATTTTGTTCCCCGTGTTCGCCAAGGCCCGGGAAAAAGCGCGACAAATCTCCTGTCTCTCCAATCAAAAGCAAATTGGGATGGCCGCGCGGATGTATATGAACGACAACGACGGCTCCATGTTCCATCATCACGAAGGCTGGGTATTGAACGACGGAACGCAGTTAGACAACATCACATCTCTCGCGGATTGCACCGGCGGTGGCAGCGGTAATAGCCAGGCCGAAAAGCCGTGGATCATCTTCTTCCAGCCCTATCTCAAAAGCCGGGCCGTTGGCTTTTGTCCGTCGGATTCGACGGCGCGCTCTCAGAAATTGGCGACTGATATTATTGGCTACAATGGCGGGATTGAAACGGGAGATCCCGTGGCTGGGAGCGAGCAGGCAATCGCGCAGGATCAGCATCTGGTGATCGAGAGCTATCTGCTGAATTCTATTTTTACGCACAAATCATGCCGGTTTTCGTTCAGCGAGAATGGCAACCCGCCGGCTCTTTCCGGCTTCGCCACGGACGCGGCGCTGCAAGACCCCGATGTCATCATGTTTTCCGAGCGCAACTCCGAGGCGCTGAACGATGCCGGCAACACCGCCTGGGGAAGCGCGAACCAGGATGACTACGATACCTGGGTGGGGGAAGCCGCCCTGGTGCGCAGCGGGGCGGCGACGCGCCCGAATGATGGGTGGATCAAATACAACCGCCACACCGAAGGCTCCAATTATATCTTCCTGGATGGACACGCAAAGTGGATGCGCTGGAGCCGGGCGCGCACCGAGCAGTATCCCGATCATATCGTCCGCGATCCGCTTCCCAACCCGCCGTCCTGAGACGCCGAATGCTAGTTGATGGAATTCGATAGCGCGCGCAGCCATGCGTCCGTTTGACGCGGGGATCGAAAATGATGCACATTCAGGTGCGCGTATTCCGGCTGGGCAAGCTGCGTGACGAACTTACTGCGTCCCGCCCGATGTGTTTTGAAGAGCCAGATCAGGATAGAATCGCGTGAGAACGTCCTCGCGAGCGATTCACGATTGCCGCTCCACAGGACTTCACGGAAGACGATGCGGCGGGCTGTGCGCTTGACGAGGCGCGTGAAATTGACCGGAAACGAATAGTCTAGCCAGATGACCGTGTCGGCGCGGGTCCAAATCTGTGGGCGGACCCGCGAATATCCGCCTTCAAGGACCCAGCATTCTCCCGTGACTATCCGGGCGACACGGGTGCTGAGCTGCTCCGGGCTGGATTCCGTCCAATTTGGTTCCCAATGGAGCGCGTCCAATTCCGTGACGGGAATGTGTAACGTCCTTCCCAATTTGCGCGCCAGGGTGCTCTTGCCCGAGCCTGTCGTGCCGACGATCGATATTCTTCGCATCTCCATAGGCGTATTATATCGGGTTCATTCGGGTTTTATCGTCATTCGGCTGCCCGTGCGCGCCTGAACGACGGCGCGTACGCCGCTGGGGATCGGCAAATCCTGATGCGAGCTTAGCAGATAATCCCTTAAATCCCCTTCGATCGTGACCCATGCTTCTCCCTCGCTGCATTCGATTTGGAGCACGTGAGCGGCCGAAATGCTGATGCACTCGCCGCGCTCCAGCCACAGCGCGACATGTGTTGCCGTGGTTTCCAACGTTGTGTTGCTTGTTTTGAATAGCGATTGGGTCAAAAGGCTCTTCCATGTCAGACTCGATGATCTTGTCGCCGCGCCTTCATAGCAATGCTGAAATTTGGTCATGATTTTTCTCCAGGGACGACGCCTTCGCCGCCGGGCAGACACGCTTCGCTGGCGGCGGAGAGTGAGATCGTCGTCATTGTTTCCTGAACGCCTGGCAAGCAGCGGATCCGGTCCAGCATGCGCTGCAGCGCCAGGGACGATCCGGCTCGGATCTTGACGAGCAGGCACCATTCGCCGGTGATCTGGTGGCAGTCTTCCACGAGGGCGTCGGTGTGTCCGGCGTTCAAGTCCACCACGGCCTGCGCGGTGTCGCAGGCGGAGACGGCGGTGCGGACGGAGAGAAACGCCGTGATTGGCAGGCCGACGGCGCCCCAGTCGATCACCGCCTGATAACCGCGGATCGCGCCGCTTTGCTCCAGGCGCCGCACGCGCTCGTGGACGGCGGGCCGGGAAAGATGCACCGTCTGCGCGACCTGCTCGATGCTGAGCCGCCCGTTGCTTTGCAGCAGTCTAAGAATTTGAGTATCCGTGGCGTCCATGCTTGTCGTCCTTCGTCTCTCGCCGGCGACGTTTCGTACTTCATAGTGGCCAATTCCGAGACGGAATGTCAACGTTCCTCAAAATTTCCGACAGAACGTCGCGGATGCGCGGCGTCTCTTGGAATGAATGCAGCGAGCAGCCGACGATTCGTCGGCGTCGATTTTTGAATTTATGTAAGCTGGGCGGCTTATTGTGGTAGTGGTAAGTATGAGGAGCCGGGTAAACTGGGAGGGATTTTTTCGCCAGGAGAAGCCCATGACCACAATCGCACGCTCGGTGATACTGATGACATTGCTGGCCGCCTTGGCCCCGCATTTCGCCGCCGCCCAAACGGCGGACGCAACGAACCCTTCTCCCATGATTGGCCCGAACGCCGCCGAGCCCGGCGCCGCTTCTCCCACCGTGACGGCTCCGCCGCCGACCACTCCTGTCGAGCCGACGGCGCCTGCCGTCACCGAGCCGGCTCCGGCCGTCAATGAGCCGGCCCCGGCCACTGTGTCGAACGAGCCATCTGGAGATGAAGACAGACCTTCACGCCACCGCCTGATGTTTGGGGTGGATTATACGATGTATCTGCCCACGGATCGACACACACGTGATCGGTTCGGCTCGTCGTGGTCGTCGCTTGGTCTGGGAATTGGCGGCGTGGGACAGTCGGGGAAGAAGTCACGCTTGGCGCCGGAGTTCAATCTCGTCATCCAGACAAAAGGCGATAACCATGTGGTGATGGCGCCGATCGGCCTGACTTACCGCGTGCACTCGGGAACGATGGCCGCCGCCCAGCCCTATACCGGCGCGAGCCTGGGGCTGCTAGTCGTGGATCTGCGCTCCAAAGAGGACGACATTTCGTCGGGAACCAGCGCGGGCGGCTATGGGAGCGTATACGCCGGAGTGAGTTTTAAAGACAGCTACTTTGTCGAGGCGCGATATTACGCCGCGAGCAAAGTCCGCTCGTTTGATCTTTCCGGCGCATCTCTCTCGGCCGGCATTCGCTTCTGAGCCTCGCAGCGATCGATCACACCCAGCGGCGGCGATGAACCCACCAGTAGGTAAACACGGCCATGGCGAGCATGACGAATGCCCAGAACCAGAAGTTCGTATTGACCCATGGCTGCTTACTGAAGTTCATTCCAAAGACGCCGGTGACGAATGTGATCGGGAGGAAGACCGTCGCGACGGCGGACAGCTTCTGCATGACCCGGTTCATGCTGTTCGAGACCTGGGTGAGATGGGCGTCCAGCATTCCGGACATGATGTCCCGATCGTTGTCCAGCGATTCATAGACGCGGAACAGATGATCGGCGACGTCGCGGAAATAGGGGAGGGTGGCGTCCTGGATGCCGCAGAGATCCCGTGAGGTCAGCGACTGCATGGCTTCCCGGAACGGGCCGACATGCTTGCGCAGCAGGTTCAGGACGCGCTTCATCAGGAAGATCGTTTCTAAAATATCGTCCGAGGATTTCGCGACGATCCGATCCTCCAAATCATCCATCGTGTCGCCCAGCGTATCGAGCATTGGGAAGTACCCGTCCGCCAGCGAGTCCAGAAGCGTGTACAGAAGATAATCCGCGCCGTGCTCCAGCAGCCGGTGGTTGCGGTCGCAGCGCTCCCGCATCCGTCGGATGACCTCGATCGGCTCCACATGGATCGTGACCAAATAGTTCGGACCCAAAAAGACGCTCATCTGCCGCATCTGGACGCGGTCCCTTGCGTCCTTCGCGGCGGCGGCTTCACATTCCAAATCCAGGTCTAATTTGATCTCGTCGGCGGTCAGGAAGAAATAGCCGTCGTACTCGTCGAGCTTGGCGCGCTGATGCGGGTGCATCGCGTCCTCCACGGCGATCGGATGAAACTGAAAGATGTCCGTCAGAAGACGGAATTCTTCCAGGGACGGCGATTCCAGGTCCAGCCAGAACGGCTTCGTGCGATCCAGCAGAAGACGGGGGATCAGAGCGGGGTCCGAATTGTGGACTGTTTTGCCGTCTTCATCCCGAATGATCGTCAGCATGAGAAATCTGCTCCTTGGCGCCTAACTTGCGGCTCTGCTTACTTTTCGGCGAGAATCTCTCACATAAAGTTCCCTTGTCTGCGCAAAATGAAAAGGCGGCC
>NZ_JBDSQY010000233.1:0-49840 GCF_039929585.1 Capsulimonas sp. | reverse complement strand
CGGATATTTAAAATAAAGAATGGACCCTGGGGATGGGGCGTTTAGTAGATTTTTAAGCTTGCTTGCTTTCAGGGTTGTTTTTCCTTGTATTTGTTTTTCGCAATTCGCGCATTGGACACGGGGTAACGGATGGCGGGTTAAGAGCAATGCCGTTCAAATAAGCGCGAAATCGGCGTCCAGCCGGTTTTGACGTCTCGATCCTCATTTCACTGCAGGAAATGAGGAGCGTGCGTGGCGCTTGGCTGTGACGGAACGGCATTGGAGTTCGGCCTGAATTCGTTTTTAGAATAGGAAAATATTTAGTGGCTTTTATAAATCGCAAATCGGTGAGCATCCTGGCGATGCTTCCTATGTGCTTTTCATTGGTAACCGGCGCTCGCGCTCAATCGACCGGCAATCCCACGCTTCGTGGTTTCATCGTTGGCGCGGAATACAGCCAGTTTGCGGGGACTTATAAGACCTCGGCCGCTCTTGGTCAGGGAACGCCGTGGTGGTTCGGCTACCGCCCTGATATTCCGCAAGCTCCCACGTCTCACGCCGAGGTTCCCGTTGCGTATGGCGCCGACGGGAACTACGCCGGCGGGATTGGATTTGGCGACGACTGGCCGAGCCCGCTCCAGCATATCGTTTACAATCCCATCCTTGCGAACCCCGGCTTCAACTACCTTCCCGCCACCGACCTGTTCAAGCATCAGACGCCGTACGCCAAAAATACTGGTGCCTATCCCGGCGTCACCACGCTGAACGTCACGGCTTCCGCGACATTCCCGGCTGAGACCATCAGCGTCAACAGTTCCCACTGGGGTGGTTTCTTCGGTACGTTGAGCGGCTCGAACGGCTCGCTGAAGGCGGAAGGCTTCCCGTGGAGCAGTCCCGGCTCGGATTACGGCTTTTTTAATGCCGGCGACGCCAAGTATGTCCCCTATGCGCCCGGCCCCGCCACCGCGAACTTCTTCATCTATGACATTCGCAATTCAACGCCGGTCGTCGGCGCCAATGGAAAATCGACCTACGACCTGACCAGCGCGCCGGACAATGTCTCCGCCGTCACCAACAAGGCGCGAGGCCGCTTGACCCTACGCCGCAAGGACTTCAGCGCACGCTGGGAGTTCGGCGTCAATCCGACAGCCATGCAGTACGCCAACACCTTCATTCTGCAGGGCGTGTGGGAAATCGCGGCGGTGGAAGGCTCCTTCACCTCCGTGTTCTCGCCTGCGGATATCGGTAAGGGCGTCGGCTCCTACGGACAGCCGCAGCGCTTCTTCCCCGGCCTCAACTACAACGACGGCAACTTCTACAACATGCTCACGGGCGGCAACAATACGCAGAAGAGCATGGTTTACCAGTTCCTGCCGGCCGGCGTTTCGATCGTCCGCACTTATGACGCCGTGACGAACACCATTGTCGAGACCATCACTAACAACGGCGATGTGCCTCTCTACAACCTGACCGTCACCGACACAGCTGCTGGAACCTCCACCCCGTTCAATCTGGCGGCCGGACAGTCGACATCGATCACGCTGCCGCTGACCTCGCCGAGCGTTTACGCGGGAACCGCCACCGTGACGTCTCACGTATTCGGGATCGAGCGCGGCGTGGACGTGAATGGCGTTTCCCAGACCGTTGCGGACACCGCGACCAACGTTTCGGGCGTTCCGGACGCTTCCATTATCAAGGTGTCGGCTGCGAACAGCGGCACGCAGCTGGCGTCGGACATCAACATCACCGGCGTCATCACCTCACAGCATGACGGCGGCCGACTCCCAGTTGCGGGCGTCACCGTCACACTCACGGGGACCGACCTGAACGGCGTTGCGGTTACTTTGACGACGACCACGGCGACGGACGGTTCCTACAGCTTCCCGAACGTTGCGCCTGGAACCTATCATGCAGTCGAGACCGCACCTGCGGGTTACGATGCGCTGAACGCCACACCCGGCGTCGGCGCCGTCAAGGTTTCCAGCACGGACCTGCTGATCAGCGCAAACGCGCCCGGCACTTCCTCATATACGGCCGAGAACTTCCAGCTGGACAAGCAGCTCGGAAGCGTCTCCGGAACACTGTATGTGGACGCCAACAAGAACACCAGTCTGGACGGCGGCGAGGCGGGCATCTCCGGCATCATCGTGACGCTGAAAGACGCGGATGGCAATATTGTCGCCACGACTACCACGGGCGCTGATGGCGTTTATCACTTCAACGGCGTCTCCGTCGGCTCCTATACCGTGAACGCTCCGGCCACCGCCGGCGACGACACGCTCGAAACGGGCGCCTCCCTTCCGGTCACCGTCGTGAAGACACAGGACGCTCCGAACAACAACTTCGACTACCTGCTGCCCACCGGCAGTCTGTCCGGCGTTCTCTACCTGGACGGCAACAAGAATAGCGGCCTGGACACCGGCGAGCCCGGCCTGTCCGGCATCACCGTGACCCTGAAAGACGCGGACGGCAAAATCGTCGCCACCGCGACGAGCGATGCGAACGGCGCTTACGCATTCACCGGGATCACGATCGGTTCCTACACGGTGACTGCTCCGGACACCGCGTCGGGCGATACCCTGGAAACGGCCGGCTCGCTTCCGGTAACCGTCACCGCCAATCATGAATCGCCGAACAATAACTTCGGTTATCTCCTCCCGGTCGGGAGCCTCTCTGGCACGCTCTATGTGGACGGCAACAAGAATAGCGCCTTTGAAGGCGGCGAGGCTACTCTCTCCGGCATCACGGTCACGCTCAAGGATGCGAACGGTGGCGTCGTTGCGACGACCACCACCGGATCGAACGGCGCCTACTCCTTCACCGGACTGACGATCGGCTCCTACACCGTCACCGCGCCGGCCACAGCCGCGGGCGACAATCTGGAAACCGCCGGATCGCTGTCCGTGACCGTTACTGCGGATAAAGATGCGCCTAATAACAACTTCGGCTACATCCTTCCCGTCGGAACCCTCTCGGGAACTCTGTACGTGGACGCCAACAAGAACAGCACGCTGAACACGGGGGAAGCCGGACTGTCCGGGATCACCGTCAACTTGCTGGACGGTTCGGGCGCCATTGTCGCGACGACGACGACCGGCTCGGATGGAACTTACTCCTTCGCCAGCTTGACGATCGGTTCCTACACCGTCGCCGCTCCGGCCACTGCCGGCGATGACACGCTGGAAACGGCCGCGACGCTTTCGGTGACTGTCACCGCCGACAAAGATGCGCCGAACAACAACTTCGGTTATGTGCTTCCCGTCGGCTCGGTCTCGGGAACGCTCTTTGTGGATGGCGATAAAGACGGTGCGTTCGATAATGGCGAGGCTACTCTTAACGGCATCACGGTGAACCTCCTCGATGCGAACGGAGCCACAGTCGCCAGCACGACGACGAACTCCAGCGGATACTACTCCTTCACCGGATTGGCCTCCGCTGCTTATACGGTCTCCGCTCCCGCCGCCGCCGGCGGATACGCTCTGGAAACCAGCCAGACGCTTCCGGTTACGGTTGTCGGCAACCAGAACGACGGCGACAACGACTTCGGCTACATCAAGCCGGTGGGCAGCCTCTCCGGGGTCTTCTACCTGGACGGCGACAAAGACAGCCAGTACGACGCCGGCGAGGCGCTCTTCCCTGGCGTCACCGTCACCCTGAAGGACGCGAGCGGCAGCATCGTCGCCACGACCACCACGGACAGTGACGGCGCTTACTCGTTCACCGGTCTCACTGTCGGCTCCTACACGGTCTCCGCGCCGGGTGTCGTCAGCGGCGATCTTCTGGAAACGAGTGCGAACCTGAACGTTACGGTGACCGCTAACCACGATACGCCGAACAATAACTTCGGATATATCGTCCCGCTTGGCAGCCTGTCGGGAACACTCTATCTGGACGCGAACAAGAACAGCACGCTCAACACGGGTGAAGCGGGCATCTCCGGCCTTACGGTGAACCTGGTCGATGCAAGCGGCGCCATCGTCGCCACCACGACGACCGGCTCGGACGGAACCTACTCCTTCGCCGGAATAGTCGCCGGCTCCTACACGGTTACCGCGCCTTCGGCGTCGGGAACCGCCACGCTGGAGACGTCCGGCTCGCTGAACGTCACCGTCAGCGCCAATCAGAACTCAGGGAACAACAACTTCGGTTATGTTCTCCCGGCCCTGGGCAGCCTCTCGGGAACTCTCTACGTGGATGGCAACAAGAACTCCGGTCTGGATAACGGCGAGACCGGACTTTCCGGCCTGACCGTGAACCTGCTGGACGCTGCGGGCAACATCATCGCCACCACAACCACCGGCTCCAACGGAACGTACTCCTTCACCGGCCTTGCGGCGGGATCCTACAGGGTTGTCGCTCCGGGAGCTTCGGGGACCTATACACTCGAAACGACAGGAACCCTGACGGTCGGCGTCGTCGCCAGCCAGAATGCGGGAAGCAACAACTTCGGCTACATCGCCAAGGCCCCGGTCTCCACCGGCGGTCTCTGCGGAACTGTGTATCTGGATAACAATAAAGACGGCAAGGCCGGATGCGGAGACAGCGCCCTATCCGGGATCACCGTGACGCTGGTGGACAGCACGGGCAAGACGATCGCGACGACCACGACCGATAACTACGGGAACTACTCGTTCAAGAATGTACCGACCGGAACCTACAAGGTCGTTGTCCCGACGACTGCCGGATCGAACGTGATCGAAACGACCGATCCCCTGACTGTCACCATCACCGCGAACCAGACGGTGTGCAATGTGAACTTCGGTTACACGAAGCCCGCTCCTGGATGCGTCACCGGCAAGGTCTACGTAGACGGCAACAAGAACGGCGCTTACAACAGCGGCGAGACCGTCCTCTCCGGCGTTACCGTGACGCTGGTGGACAGCACGGGCAAGACGATCGCGGCGACGACGACCGACTGCAACGGAAACTACGCGCTCAGTAACATACCGGCCGGCTCCTATAAAGTGGTCGTGCCGACATCGAGCGGATCGAACGTGATCGAGACCACGGACCCGCTGGCAGTTACCGTCACCAGCGGCCAGACGACGGCGAACAACAACTTCGGTTATGTGAAGCCCGCCGTCGGCAACATCTGCGGAACGGTCTATCTGGACTGCAACAAAGACAAGAAACTGGGCAGCGGCGACAGCTTCCTCTCCGGGATCACGGTCACGCTGAAGGACGCGAACGGCAACGTCGTCGCGACGACCACCACGGACTGCAATGGAAACTACACCTTCAAGAACCTGCCCGCAGGCTCCTACACGGTGTCCGTTCCCACTAAGGCCGGCAGCAACCCGATCGAGACCACGGACCCGCTGATGGTCAGTGTCGCTGGCAATCAGACCACCAGCAGCGTCAACTTCGGTTACACGAAGCCCGCCACCGGCGGCGTCTGCGGAACCGTCTACTGTGACAATAACCGGGACGGCCACTGCGGCCGCGGCGACACCGCACTCTGTGGAGTGTCCGTGACGCTGAAGGACTGCAATGGCAAGACGGTCTGCTCAACCAAGACGGACTCCTGCGGCAACTACTCCTTCAGCGGAGTTGCTGCCGGCTCCTGCACGGTCAGCGTTCCCGCCACCGCGAATAGCTGCTCGGCGAAGTCGAGCTGCAATCAGGGAGTAACGATCGTTGGAAATCAGACGAGCAGCTGCCACTTCACTTATGGCAAGTACTAGTCTCTTCTAATGACACGCATCCTCGTCCATGGCCTCCGAGCCATGGACGGGGATGTTTTTTTTAGATTGCTCTAGAAATGGCTGCCGGTTGATTTGCCGGTTTACGCGCGTCACTCTGAACATTTACTCACTGCGCGCCAAAGATACAATTAAGACAAGTGTTATCGCGGAGTTTCCGCGTGGAAAGTAGTGCTGGTTTGGACGAAGTTTCCCAAGCCGCTTCGGCGCATGTTTCGATATCGGTGGCCATCTGCACCTGCGATCGCGGCGCGCGCATCGTGGAGGCCGTGCGCAGTATCCTCGCCGCCGGAGGCGGGTACGAAGAATTGATCGTCGTGGACCAGAGCAGCACTCTGGAAACTCATGATGCGCTCGCCTCGTTTATCGCCCAAGGCGTTGTCCGCTGGATCCCGTCGGGGACGCGCGGTTCAGGCCGCTCCCGCAGCATCGCGCTGGAAGCGGCAGCATCTGACCTCGTCGCCTTTACCGACGACGATTGTTCCGTGCTTCCCGGCTGGCTGGAGGCGCACACGCGCGTTTTGACTGAGTTCCCGGATGTCGCCGTTAGCTACGGGGCCGTACTGCCCGCCGAACACGATGAAACGAGCGGCTACATTCCCGACTACGCAATCGTCGCCAGTAAGCGCTGTGGCTCGCTGCGCGACCGAATGAATGCGCGTGGCATCGGCGCGAACTTCGCCGTTCGCCGTCAGGCGATCCTGGAGATCGGCGGCTTTGACCCCTGTCTGGGCGCCGGCGCCAAATACTTTTCCGCCGAGGACCGCGATCTGACCCTGCGCTGCTTTTTCGCCGGACTGGGCGTCTATGAGTGCGCTGAGAGCCAGGTGATGCACGACGGGTTCCGAGGCTGGTCGCATGGTCGCCGGCATACCAGCAACGATTGGTTCGGGCTGGGCGCCGTCTTCGCCAAGCCGCTGCGCGCCGGCCGGTTGGCCGCGCTGCCTTACCTTCTTCACGAGTTTGTCCGGTTCGCGCTGCTGCCATTTTTGCTGGCGCTGCCCACGCCCGCGAAGCAAAAGGGCTTCATGCGAATCCAGGCGTTTCTCGCCGGGTTTGCGCGCGGCTGGAGCGCTCCCATGGATCGCGCCCGAATACTGTTTAAAGCCGAAGTCGAAATGCCGCCTTCCATAGAGTTTAAGCTCGAATTCCCGCGAGACGTGGTATGCTGGGAGAAGGGGGAAGCTTACCCAAGCGCCGGGGAATAATCCCTCAAACCAATCATGATCAGCACTACAGGTCAGAAAGTCGCTTTCATCGCCACCTCCACCGCCATTGGCGGCATGGAGCGCGTCATGGCGGATGTGGCGCGGCGGCTGGCGGCGGACGGCGTCGCGATCGATATTTGGCTTTCGCCAAATATCGGCGAGCAAGAGACTGTCGCCTGGTTCGGCGCGCGCGGCGTTTCCGCGCGCGCGCATCCAGCGGTCCCCGATATCCATCAGCCACGGTCGTGGCGTTCGGTGCTGGAGTTCGCCCGGTTCGTCTCCTCGCTTCGCGTAGACACGGTCAACCTGCATTATGGCGTTGGACATATCTCCTTGAAAGATGTCCTCGCGGTGCGGCTTGCGGGGCGCCGATGTGTCGTCACGGTGCACGCGGCGTCGGGGTGGGGGGCGGACGACGAGCCCGCGCGGCGCGCCACCCGGCGCGCCGCCGCTCTTTGCGGTCGGGTGATCGTTCACTCGCAGGCCGCCCGCGCGCATCTGCTGGCGGCAGGCGTTTCGCCCGCCGAGATCGTCTGCATCCCCTGCGGCGTCGAGCCGCCCATGCGAATCCCCTCCCAAATGGAGGCGCGGGCCAAGCTCGGCGCGCCACAGGACGCCTTTGTTATCTCCGCTGCTGCGCGCATGGTCCCGGAAAAGGGATTGGACACGCTGCTGGAGGCGATGTCTGATCTGCGCTCGCTTCCCACGCCCATCTATCTGCTCATCGCGGGCGCCGGTCCCGACGAGATCCGTCTGCGCGGGATGGGCGCCGCCCTGCTCGGCGATCGGGCGCGTTTCCTGGGTCACCTGCCGGACCTCAGCGATGTCTACGCCGCCTCCGATCTCTTTGTGCTGCCGTCCCATATGGAAGGATTCGGCCTGGTCTACCTTGAAGCGGCCCTGCACGGCGTTCCCAGTATCGGAACCAATGTCGGCGCGATCCCCGAAGTGATCCAGGATGGGGTCACTGGTCTGCTGGTTCCCCCACGCGACAGCAAAGCGCTCGCGGCGGCGATCCGCAGTTTGATCGGTGATCCCAAGCGGATCCAAGCGATGGGGCAGGCGGCGAAGCGCCGAGCACTGGCGGATTTCGGCATGGATCGCATGGGGGAAGACTATCGGCGCGCCCTGCTGGGCCAGCGCTCTTAAGAAAGAATGGGATGGATGCCTCGGATCAGCATCGTGACCCCCTGCTATAACGGGGAGCAGTTTTTAGCTGAGACGCTCGACAGTGTCGTAGCGCAGGACATGACGGACTGGGAATTGGTGGTGGTCGATGATGGGAGCAAAGACCGCTCCGCCGCGATTGCACAGGAGTACGCCGTGCGCGACCCGCGCATTCGCCTGCTCGCGCAGGAGAACCAGGGCGCGTCCAAAGCCCGCAACAACGGCGCCGCCGCAACCGACCCTGCTGCGCCATACCTCTGGTTCCTGGACGCCGACGATCGCCTCAAGCCTGGGGCGCTGACGACGCTCGCCGACTACTTAGACCATCACCCGGAAGCCGTCTGTGCGGCGTGCGAGTACGATTTCATCGACGAGCGCGGGGCGCCCGTCACGCCCAGTCATCACGAATACTCGCGCGTCTGGCGCTATGTTCCTCACGGTGGCGGCGTCCACGCCCTGCGCGACGACGAGCCGAACACCCCCTTTCTATCCATCTTTAGCTGGTGTCGAATCATTCCCTCCGCCTGGATCATCCGGCGAACGGTATTTGAGAAGGCGGGCGGCTACACCTCGGCTCTGCAGATCGGACACGATATCGATCTGGCGCTCAAGTGCAGCCTCCAGGGACAGGTCCATTTTATTCCGGCGGAAGTGCGTATGGAGTATCGGCGGCATTCCGGCCAGAAGACGGCGCATCTGGACCGAATCCGCGACGAAGAGCAAAAGCTCTGGAATATCTGGCGCTCGGGCGAGGGGTTGACCGACGCCCAGCGCGCCGTCGTGACGGACGCATGGCGCTTCAAAGAGCGCCGGTTCGCGCCGCATCTTATGCGGATCTGGGCGGGGGACGCCTTCCGCAAAGGCGACTGGCGCAATGGAGCGTTGCTGACGCTGCGCGCGGCGAAGAAGCGTCTTTTCGGGTAAAGAAAACGTCCCCGGCTCCACAAGAAGCGGGGACGTCCTGTCGGCTAATTGCTGCTCGTCTTCTTGTCTACTTCCTGCCCATCGACTTTCTTTGTCGTCTCGCTGGTCGATTTCGGCGCGCCGTCGCCGCTTTGCTCGGTCGTCGTGGTCGTGGTTTCTTCCGTCGTCGTGTTTTCCTGGTCGGCCATGATCGTTCTCCTTGAACTTGCGCGAAGCGTGAGCATTCGCCAGCCTCTTTTACCCCGCGCTTTCCGGGCTGAAACTTGAGATCATGCCGCGAAAAACGATCGTTGTCTCAGAACTTTCCCGTAATAGTTTGCGTATCTCGATATACGGTACAATCGTTGCAGTTTTTGTGAGAAAAGAGCCTCCGACACATGAAGCGCGGTTTTACGCTGATTGAGCTGCTGATCGTGATCGCGATCATTTCGATCTTGGCCGCGATCCTCTTCCCCGTCTTCGCCCAGGCGCGCAAGCGCGCCCAGAATACGGCGTGCCTGTCCAACCTGCGCCAGATCGGGATGGCGACGCAGATGTACGTCCAGGAGAACGACGAAACGTTCTTCTGGAACCTCGGCGATCCCGCGAATCCCAGCGCCACGATCAAGCGGTTCAGTCCGTCCGTCTACGACGACACGATACCGCCCGCCGACGCTTCCCAGTCCAACCGCTGGGACCCTTCACCGATCATGCCGGTGCTGGAGCCGTACGTCAAGAACGCGGGGATCTGGGTCTGTCCCGGCACGGCTCTGCCCTATACCGGGATAAACGGCATTCAGGAAAACACCAGTCGCGACAAGACCAGCTATCAGGTCAATCCCTATATCGCCGTGAACGATACCCTTGGTCCGCCGCCGCATTCCGGCCCTGTGACGCTCGCCGATGTCGTCAACCCCACGGGAGTCAAAGTTTTCCAGGACTACTACAACAAGAAAAAAGGCCAGGTGGAAGTCGTGGGAGTGCACTTCGGCGGTGGAAATTATGTGTGCGTCGACGGCCACACCAAGTTCCAGCGCGGCGGCGCGGCCAATGCCGGCGCGATCTTCGCCAAGTGGTGGCAGGAATCGTAAGCGGGCAATCTATTTATGCTATGGTTGGCTGAGGAGTATTTCGATGTTCCGCGCGCCATGAAGTATGCGGCGGATAATGACTGTCTGTTCGTCCGTATCATAGAAGATCAGATAGTTGGGGAATTTAGGAACCGCCCACATGCGGAGTGCTTGGAGTTCAGGAGAGGCGTAGGCGCGGAGTGCGCCGACGCCGGGCATTTCGGTGAGCAGTGTGAAAGATTGGCGGATCGCATAGAGTACCTGGTGCACAGTTTCTGCGTCGGCGTTGTCTGTCAGGTAATCAGCAATTTCGATGAGGTCGGAGAATGCCGCCGGCGACTCGATGATTTGGCGCATTAAGGCTGTTTTCTAGCAGTGCGGCTTTCGATCCGTGCGTGAAGCTGATCCCAAATATCATCTGTGACGGAATGGGTCTGTCCCTTGTAGCCTTGCAACAAAAGCTCTTCCAGGTGTGCTTGGTCTTGGATTGTGCCGGGGGGTGTGGGAACGCTGGCGACAGCGGCGTCATCATCCACATAGACACGCAGTTTCTGGCCGAAAAACGACTGGGTCAACAATTCCGCGATTTCGGCTCCAGTTCCTTCTAATATTCGCGTCATATCGTCTCTCCTCCATGTCCACCTATGATGATTATATCATAATTGCGCTTTGCGTTGCTTCGTGTTTTCGAATGTTCCCTTGCGGGTAAATGGGATTATCAGGCTAGGATAGCCGAGCCCAAACTAACAAGGAGCGTATCATGGCGATTAATGAAGATATTGTCGAAGGCAAACTGAAGCAGGCGGAGGGCAAAGCGCAGGACGTGCGTGGCGACCTGACCAATAATCCGGACGATGACGCTGCCGGCAAGGCCAAGCAAGTCGAGGGCAAGATCCAGGAAGGCTTTGGCAAGGCCAAAGAAGCCGTCAAAGACGCGCTCGATTAAGTCTAGAAGTAAGAAACACCCCGCGCTGCATTGCTGCCGCGCGGGGTGTTTTTGTTTGTGTCGAGAGCGCCGTATGTCGCGAAATGCTACTGGCATTCATCGCTGTGCAGGTCTGGGCGGCATGGGATGCTGCCGGGCTGTCGCGGAGCGGCGATCGGATGCGCGGGATGCTGGGAGAGTATGATGATCCCTTTGGTCAAAGTCATCGTTGTGGCGACGAGAAGAACAAGAGCCATAATCGCCCACGCCGACGCAATGCGCGCTGTCCGGACGGCTTCCCGAGGATCCGGGAGCGACCATCGGGGCAGGTCGCCATCGCGCACGGCATTGGCCAGCAGCTGGGACACGCCGACGAGCTTTGCAAAGCGTGACTGACAGCGCGGACATATGGCGAAGTGGGTCTGCGCCATGATCCGCCGCCAGATCGTCAGCTCACCGTGCGCCAATAATAAAATGTCTTGATCGTTAGTATGAAACATAATGGATCATTTCGGAGGGAGTATCCCATCGGACTTCAAAGCGCGTTCACTAGATTTAAACCCGACTCGACGATCCCGTGCGCCCTGTAAAACTGATACTTAACCGTGTTTTGATTGCGCTTCAGGGTCTCCGCAATCTCAGGAAGTGTTAGCCCGGCGTAGTAGTAAAGCTCAATGACCTCTCGCTGCGCCGCCGGAAGCTGCGAGAGGATGGAATTGAGCGCATCTTTCAGGTCCACGGCGGCATAGGGATCGTTCTGTGTCGTCATGGTTCGTTCGATCTCGGGCGTGATTTGCTCCGCGATGGATTTTGCGCGGGCTCGGTGGTGGTCGCCGATTTTATGGACGGCGATGCCGAACAGCCAGGCTTTAAAGCGAGCGCGATGCGTATATTCCGGCAATTTGGTCCAGGCGGCCATCCATGTCTCCTGCAAAATATCGTCAACGGCTTCCGCGTTGTCTAGCCGCCGCGCGAGGAAGCCGCGGACGAGCGGTCGATGGGTGCGAACGAGAGAGTCGAACGCCCTTTGGTCGCCACGCTGCGCCGCCGCGATCAGATCGGCTTCCGCTTCCTCGCCGCTTTGCGGGCGACGCCTGATTGTCCGCCATAAGTTCAACGCCGCCCCATCTTTCTGATATTAAAATATTTCCTGCTGCTCTGCATGAAAGAGATCGTCAATATATGGCAAGAAGTTTGGATTAATCCGGGCCAGAGTGAAAGAACGATTATTTATTGTGATTACGTTGTTTCTATTCTCCGGAGTAAGAGGCTTACGCGCCTTTATGGTCGGAAGCGCTTGTTTTTGGACCGATGGCGCGGCAGCATTGATAGAGCCTGCGGATTGTCTTTGGAGCCGCGCACGACGCTTCATCGCAAGAAGGTGTTTCCTCCAATTGTCACGATGCCGGCGATGCGCCTCTCCAATCAACTTTACCTCATGCGGGTCCTTCTGCGCCTTTGCTCGCTCATACAGCTCCATGTATGCACATTGTTCCTCCGCAGCGGACGGAGTTTGATCCGTGAGAAATCGATGTCTCATGGCTGTGGAATATGTGAATGGTCCAGAGACAGGCGTGGCGCCTATGGTTGTCGCCTGCACCGCCGAATAATTTTGGATTATCGCGCCGCCAGCGGCGAGAAGGCTGCACAGGACGCCGAGAGCGATCACATCATTGAGCTTCAATTGACTTCTCCTGTAAGCATTCACAACAAAAGAGATTGCGGATTTCTTTGGCGTTCGGTCATTGCCGACCAGAATGCTCGTCGCTTTCGTATGTTAATTAGATCGCTGCTTAGGAGGGAAAAGTTGGGAGAGTTCTCAGTGATTATTTCGACGGTCAGTTCGTGCTGAATGTCGCGAGAATATCCGGGGAATTTGCCTCGGTTCCGGCGGCGTGAAACGGCAGGTCCGCGCTTTCACATCCGGATTCGTGAGGAGTGTCGCTCTGACTGCAAAGCGGGAGGGGAGCATCGAGGCCGGAGGAGACTCGGTCGCCGCTCATCCATTTGACGTGACCGTCCGCCAGCAGGAAATTTGAGCCATTGGCGTGGCGTCCGAGTGAGGGCTGAAACTGCCCGTTAGGTTTAGGCGATCGCCCGCCCATGACGCCGGTGGCGTAGCGGTTTTCTGCGTTCGTCGTCATATCTTTGCGCGCGTAAAGACGGTTGTCCAGCCCATTGCTCGCGGCGGAAAGATAAGCGCCGCTCACGCCTCCCAGTTCCGTCCCTTCCTGGCCGTCCATGACATTCGCCGTCACACCCGACACTTCAAAGAGCATCACCGTCCGCGACGGCGCATTGAAGATCGACAGCGTTCGTCCTGGAGGCGCGGGCGGCCCGGAGTAAAGCTGCGCCGCCGCCGCCAGGCTCTGATTGGCCGCTGTCTCCACAAGGTTGATATTGTAGCCATAGGAGACGGTAAAGTCCGCAGGTCCGTAAGAGGGTGTCGGATCATCCGGACAGCGCAGCAGCGCCGTGCTTTTTAAGTACGGCGCGCACTGCCCCGCCCAGCCTTCTCCGCACCAGAATGAGGCGCCGTTCCCAGCCCCATTGGGAAGCCGCTCGTCCTCATCCTGCGCATACTGAAGGATCGCCATGCCGATTTGACGTTCATTGGAGGCGCAGCTCGCCTGCCGCGCCTTTCCTCGGGCGCTGGCGAACACTGGAAAGAGGATCGCCGCGATGATGGAGATCACAGCGATGACGACGAGCAGCTCAATGAGCGTAAATCCCTTGGTTTGCATTGACGATCGGATCATAGCGAATACCCCTGAAGGCAGATGTGGAAATTATCCCGTATAGAGATATGATCGGATTTTTCCGCGTCAAAGTTGGGAAGTACGAAAAATATTTTTGCGCAGTTTAGATCGCGAGCGCCTCTACAACGCTTGGACGCTTTCCGTCTATTTTTTGTTCCCGCTTCCGAAATAAATCTTCAGCCACAGCGCTACTCCTGTTTGGCTTGCGATCAAATGTCTCCCTTCTGATAGTCGGCAATCATCTGTGATAATTCGGTTAACGTTTCGGTTGGGAAATCATCCTTGCAGCGCGCCTTGTAGCCCGTTTCACCATACTCACGCAATATTTTCTGAAGCTGTCCTTCAACTTGCGTAGCCAAGCGGATCAGTGAGCATTCCATCTCGAAAAACAGTTCTCCCGTCTCGTCCTCAATTTCCTGATCATAATCCGGAAATAGAAAAATGCGGATAGTTACGTTGTCGCCATTTTTCTTAAGCGTCCAGCGCGCTGTCCATGGTAATTCTAACCATGTGGATGTCACTTTGATCGGCGCGGGATTTCTGATCACTTCGATGACGCGACGCGCTAAATCCTCCAAACTATCTCCCCGATACGTCCCGTCGAATCCGTAAATCGGATTTTCGGGCTTTGGGTATAAAGCCGCCTTCGCCCAGCCGTTGTCGTCAAGGTCGTAAAACAATGTGAAGAGATTTTCAGAGGCGTCGAGCGCCTTAACAAAGGCGCGCAGTTCTTCACTCCACTTTGCGTTTCGGCTTCGAAAGTAAAGAGAAGGAGTGGGCAGGTCACGAATGTCACATCCGATCGCTTTTTCCAGCGGCAGGCAAACCATGTCGTCGAATCCATCGAAATCGATGAACACAGATGGAAATCGCGTGCTGCGCTGGACTTCCCATGATGCTGAGACGTTGTAGTCGTCGCCGGGATGGTGGGCGACAATCCGCCAGCCCTTAGCGCTTAATGCTTCGTCCAGTTCTTTCAAATGCCAATCAGCCATATTAATTCGTTGCCTTATTCAGCAATGCTAAGACGTCAGGATGGGACGCGGCGTACGAGATCGGCGTGCGCTCATAATAGTCTTTATCGCCGGGGCGGGCTCCGTGCTCAAGAAGCAGTCGGACAATCTGGGCGTCGCCACTGGAGGCGGCTGCGCCGAGGGGCGTCATTTCGGAGGGGGAGTCGGAGTTGGGACTGGCGCTGTGGGTGAGTAAGAGCCTGACGAGGGTGGGGTTGTGCTTGTCTTCGTAGATGGCGCCGACGAGGGCGTAGTAGCCGTTGGTGGCGGTGTGGGGTGTTCCGAGGATGTCGGCTTCGTGCGAGGGGAGGTCCAGCCGAGCGCCACGGTCGAGCAGGAAGCGGACGACTTCGGTGTCTCCGGCTGTCGCTGCGGAGTCGATGGCGCTTGTCCCATTGGTCATCTGCGCATTGACATTGGCTCCGTGGGCGACGAGAAGCTTCACGAGCGACGGGTAGCCGGCGCGCCACTTTGTCACGCGTGCGCGCCAGTCGCGCACGGCGGCGTTGTGGCGGCGTATTTTCGCGGCGTCCTTGCCGGTGTATGGAGGAGGGGCGGACGGTTCGACGGCTCCGGAGTAGATGTTGCTGCGGCCGTTGGCGGCGGCGATCAGCGCGGTCAGACCAGAGTCGTAATGACCGGCGGGGATCGCGGCGTTGACGTCGGCGCCGCGAGCAAGCAGCAGCGCCGCCGTGGAAGGGCGGTTCATGATCGCGGCCCAGATCAGCGGCGTTACGCCGGATTTTGCGGCGGAATTGGCGTCCGCGCCGGAGTCGAGCAGCGCTTTGACCTTGGCCGTCTCGCCCTTCTTCACGGCGTCGTGCAGCGCGGCGACGGGTGAGGGCGGCGAGGCGGCATGCGATACCGGCGCCCATAGTGCAAGAAGCAGGAGAAGCAGCAGACGCGAGGACAGCGAGAAGTGTTGATACATGGAGGATCGCTCGAAGTGTTTCGGCGTTTCGGACCGCATTGCCGTTCGCATCGTTGTTGAAGTAGGGAAGAAGGAGAGCCCGATTTTTTTGAATCTAAGATCTTAAAGAAAAATCTCAATCTTACTCCGACTCCCCCTCTCCTAGAATTGGGAGAGGGGGCCGGGGGATGAGGGCCTCTCAGCTAATCAGCGGCAGCACGAGTGTCGGCGCTTCGATAACATGGTCGCCGCTCGTCTCCTCCACGGCAGTGCCGATGGCGAAGAACTCGATCACATGTGCGCCCCAGGCGTGGGTGCGCTCGTGGATGTTCGCGCCGACGATCCCTTTCGCGCCCAGCTCCTCGGCTTCCTTCTGCATGCGCTCCATCGCCAGCTCGCGGCTGTCGTACATCGCCTGGGTGTACTGGGTCAACTCGGCGTTCTGGCTGAAGTTACGGATAAAAGAGCCAAAGGATTGGACGGCGACATGGTAAACACAGTTGCCCATCACCAAGCCCAGTGGGCGGTAGCCGGAGCGCAGGAGAATATAAAAATCTTGACCGGAAAGATCGGAGGTAAAGGGGCGGCCGCGCTTGTTCTTGAAGCGGTTCTTATCGCCTCGGTGCACGACGGCGGTGCCGATGGCGACAAACTCGGCGATATGGTTGCCCCACTCTTTGTGGTTGACTTCCAGGCGGACGCCCACCACGCCATCCGCGCCGAGCTGGTGCGCTTCTTCCTCCATGCGGTCCATCGCCAGTTCACGCGCGTGGTACATCGCCTGAGTCAGCACCGTCATCTCCTGGTTTTTCGACCATGCCGACTGCTGGTAGCCAACATGGTAGATCGAGCTGCCGACAACCAGGCCGACCGGGTCGAAGCCGGCCTCCTTGACCAGCAGGAACTCACTCGTGGAGAGGTCGCTGGTAAAGAGCGTGCGCGATTCACTTGTGCCGCGCATTTCAACGAGGCGCTCGGTGGCGTGCTGCGGGATCGCGGTAATCTTCGGGTCATTGGTGTCTTGTGGATCTAAAGCCATGGTTTCCTCGGAGGCCGGCGTTTGTTCTGGGAGTTTCGGGAGATCGTTATTCGATCACTGCGTCCTTGGGCGTCGTCATTGCGACGGGCGACAGGCGGCCGTCGCGTAATGAAAGAACGTTCAGGGTGGGGGCGACATGGCGCGGGGCGTGTGGCCGGGCGCGGATCGCCGTTCCCAAAATGCTGACGACGATATTGTGGTGCTCGCGTTCGTAGGCCGGGTCCTCGCCGGGCCCGCTCAGACGGATCTCGTCCAATCGGCGCTCGATCTTGACGCCCGCGACGCCGTTCGCGCCGTAGCTGCTCGCCTGCTTACTGAGATGCGCCATCGCCCGCGTCCGCGCTTTGCTGAGACCGGCGCTCCAGTGCGTCATCTCGACGTTGTTCCAGGAGCGGTGCGTCCACTCATCCTGCTGTGTCGTGAGCAGGAACCAGGTGCAGTGGCCCCAGACAAACGCGACGGGATCATACCCGGCGCGCCGCAGAGCGTACCACTCCTGGCCGGAAAGATCGCACATAAATGGCTGCTCCGGCGGACGCCCCGGCCCTTCAACGGCTGTTCCCATCACCTGCACTTCGATCGTCTTGTCCGCCCATTCATGGCGCACCAGCGAGAAGCGAACGCCGACCACGCCATGGCCGCCGATCGTTTTCAGTTCCTGCGCCATCCGTCCGACGGCGAGGCGACAGGCCTCATTGTAAGCAGTCGAAAGCACGGACACTTCGCAGTCGCCCTGGCTCGACGCATACGCCTGTCCGACATGATAAACGGCGCTGCCTGTCACAATGCCGCGCGGATGGAACCCCTCGCGCCGCAAAAGCCCAGCTTCTTCCGGCGCAAGGTTGCTCGTGAACAGAATCTCGGAGGCTTCGTTAGTCCCAATCTCCTTCAAGCGCTCAATCGCCTGGATCGGCAGCCCGCCGGCCGCCAGCGCCCGTACGTCGCTCGCCTGCCGTTTGATCTCAGCCTCGCGATTAGCCTTCGCCAATTCGGCGACACGTTCGCGCTCCTGTTTTTGCGCGGCCCGCACGGCGTCGCCTTCTGTGGATCGTTCCCAGGGAAAGTGCAGCTTACTCAATAGCGTCGGGCCTCCCGCGCCCGTCGGTTCGGCCTGTTTTGGCAGGGGGACTGTCACGAAGAACTGGCTGGATTGGCGCGCTGAGTTTTGAAACCGTATCGGGACGACGAGGTTTTGATCGTGCGCCTGAGAGTATTCGAGATCGATCGTCATCGTGCGCGGCAGGAATCCCATCTGAGCCGCTCCATCGGCCCAGATGCGCCGTGTCGGAACGTCGATGATCGAGGAGATTGGTGGGGCATTCGAGGATTGGACATCATTGCCGATCACTGCATCTGTTCCAACACCGATATACGACTTGTCCAGCTCCGCCAGAATATCCACATGGGTGTGTCGTAAATGCGGGTGGTGGTGCGCCGTGATCAGAGAAGAGCCTTGCCCCGTGGCCGCGTCTTCCATCTTCCTCAGAAAAATGTGATCGACGCCCTCGCCCGCGCCCACGAAGTGCACTCGGAACGCATAGGGGGACTCCGGTTTGACCTGCGGCAAAAGCTCCTGCGTGACCAGGTTCATGACCCGGCTTCTGTCTCCGAACTCCCCGTCGGTGATGACGATGATATAGAGACCGGCGCGTGTTTTGTACTTTTCGATTGTGTGGCGCATCGCAGCCGAGACGTACGTGCCCCCGCGCGGCCCATTCGCGTCGATTGCCTTGCGCAGCGCCATGTTGTCGCCAATGTGTCCGGCGTCGGACACCTCGTGGTCGTAGAAGAGCAGATCGTATCCCGACTTCGTTGACGCGACATGCGCCAGAATCGCCTGCGTGACATTATAAACATGTCCGCCTCTGAACGCATCATTCATGGACCCACTGCGGTCCACCAGCACCGCCAGCGTCATATCAGGGTTAACGACGCTGGCGATATCCCGGCGAAACGTCAGTCGCAGCTGCGCCGCAGGTATGGCGCGCATGCTCGGCACGATCTGATAGCGCACATTCGAGAGGAGATCTGGACGCGGATTTGCGAGCCCATGGCTGAAACTCTGATAAGGTCCGTTTCCTATCCCTAAAAACGGCATATTCCGCTCCCAATAGCTCAAGGCCGATTCAGGCAAAAATCGGTTCCGACGTTCAAGTTGTCACTGAGTGCAGCGTGTGTCAACCAGGATTGGTTCCGGGACAAACGGCGCCGTGTGCGGAATTTTGTTCAGCGTCATCCATTGCCCTACAAGGAGCGGCCGGCATGGCGCTGTGGCTGGCGCCGTCGTGACCACCGGGGCAACGAGGTGAATGACGGCGGGGGTAGGCGTTGGCGCAGTCTGCGGCGGCGTGGCGGCGAGGAGGACGGGAAGGAGTAGGGTTAAGTTACCGATTGCTGATAGGATCATGGTTTTGCTTTCTGGGAAACCTATTCCCCCGCGCCGCTAAAGCGGCGCCTCCCCTTTTTCCCAGCAAGCGGCTAAAGCCCGGGAAAATGGGTGCTGATAAATATTATCCAGGCGAATCTTGTCGTTGCCAACGAAGAGTTTTATGGTCCGAAGGCTCTTCTCACAACACGGAACACTCGCCTGGATCGCAGTTACAAACGCCCCTTTTTCCGGGCTTTAGCCCTTCACTGGGAAAAAGGGGGAAGCTTACGCAAGCGCGGGGAAATAGGCCTACGCCCCCAGCGCCGCGCTCACGATCTGCTGCGCCTCTTCTTGAATGGCCTTCAAGTGCTCCGCGCCTTTAAAGCTTTCGGCGTAGATCTTGTAGATCGGCTCCGTGCCCGACGGCCGCGCGGCGAACCAGCCGTTTTCGGTGACGACTTTCAGGCCGCCGATCGGCGCGTCGTTGCCGGGGGCGCGGGTGAGCTTGGCGGTGATCTTGTCGCCGGCGAGGGTGTCGGCGGTCACTTTATCGGGTGTCAGATTCGCGAGGATCTTGCCCTGCTCGACCGTCGCGGGGGCGTCGATGCGCTCGTAGACGGGGCTGCCGAACTTGGCTTCCATGTCTTGATAGTGCTGGCCCGGGTCGCGGCCGGTCTTGGCGGTGATCTCGGCGGCGAGCAGGTCCAGAATGATGCCGTCTTTGTCGGTGGTCCAGACGGTTCCGTCGGTGCGCAGGAAGGACGCGCCCGCGCTTTCCTCGCCGCCGAAGCCGTAGCTTCCGTCCACCAGACCGTCGACAAACCACTTGAAGCCGACGGGGACTTCCGCGAGCCGTCGTCCGAGGCCAGCGGCGACGCGGTCGATCATGGAGCTGGAGACGAGCGTCTTGCCCACGGCGGCGTCCGCGCGCCAGTTCGGCCGGTTTTGAAAGAGATAGGAGATCGCAACCGCCAAATAATGGTTCGGGTTCAGCAGGCCGACGCTCGGGGCGACCACGCCGTGCCGATCCGTATCCGGGTCATTGCCGAAGGCGATGTCGAAGCGGTCCTTCAGGCCGATCAAGCTCGCCATGGCGTACGGCGACGAGCAGTCCATGCGGATCTTGCCGTCTTTGTCGACCGTCATGAACGAGAAGGTCGGATCGACATACGGGTTCACGATCTCGATATTCAGACCGTACTTCTCGATGATCGGTCGCCAGTAGCCAACCCCCGCGCCGCCCATTGGGTCGACGCCGATCTTGAGGCCCGACTTTGCAATTGCGTCCATATCGATCACGTTCGCCAGATCGTTCACATAAGGCGTCACATAATCGTATTGATGCACGTTGTCCAGCGACAGGGCGTGGTCAATGCAATAGCGCTTGACGGACTTCAGGCCCTCGCGCAGCAATTCGTTTGCGCGGTCCTGCACGATCTTCGTCGTTCCCGTGTCCGCCGGGCCGCCCGAGGGAGGGTTGTATTTGAAGCCGCCGTCGCCGGGAGGGTTGTGCGACGGAGTGATTACCACGCCGTCCGCCAGCCCTTCCGTGCGTCCTTTGTTGTAAGTGAGAATAGCGTGCGAGATGACCGGGGTGGGGGTGTACCCGCGCCCCTCCTGCACGAAGACCTCCACGCCGTTCGCCGCGAGGACTTCAATCGCCGTTGTCAGCGCCGGCTCGGAAAGCGCATGTGTGTCCATTCCCAGGTACAGCGGCCCCGTCGTTCCCTGCGACGCCCGATACTCGGCGATCGCCTGTGAGATCGCCAGGATATGATCCTCATTGAACGTGCTTGCGAACGACGATCCACGATGTCCCGAAGTGCCGAAGGCGACGGCGTGTGCGGGATTATTGGGGTCGGGCTTCTGCGTGTAATACGCCGAAATCAAACGGGGAATATTGACGAGCATCTCCCGGGGAGCGGGCTTCCCGGCGAGTTCGGAGACGGCCATAATTGTCATTCTCACTTTGCAATAGCTAGTATGCCGCTATTGTACCCGGCAAGATTGCGGGAACGAAGTCGCTGGCGATGCTAACCGCCAACTCTTAAGTTCTGTGGCTGGATGTGTGATCGTTTCTTATGGCAAGGCGTACACCTTCACGGTCAGCGCTTCGGTCGGGGAATTGTCGCCGTAGCCGCCGTCCACATCGTAAAACATGAACTGGATCGGCTTGCCCGTGCCTGCGAAGAGCAGATCGTACGTATGGTCCTGGCGCCATGGACCCCACCAGAGGGCATGGGGCGTTTTTGAAAGGTCGGCTTCGTCCACTCCGATTCCGTAATCCGTATTGCCGTCGCCGACATCCACCTGCCCCACGCCATCGGTGCGGTAATCCATATACTCAGCGTCGCCCTGGCCAAGCCCCCCGCCGCCGACACGGGCCTGCCCGATCGCTTGAAGGAGATAGACCGATGATTTGCGGGTCGTTAGGATCGTCGGAACAATCTTCTGAAGGACCGGAATCTGAAGCGTCTCCAGCGGCGCGGGCAGCGTCGAAAGTCGGTAGAGTGAGACCGCGATCGCGCCGCTGTCTGAGAAGGCGGTCTTAGATCGGCTGGAGGGAGTAACGAGCTTCAGGGTGAGCGGCCCGCCCCCGCCGGTCACGACCATGTAGTACGTATGGTTTGCGCGGTCACTCCCGGTCCACTTCATCCGGGTCGGGTGTGCGCCTGTCGTCTTTCGGAGCGTTTTGGGTTGAATCTCCAGCCCGACATCCACGCTGCCCACGATATCCGCTCCGCGCCCGTCGTACTCCGCGTCCACGCCGCCGCCGCTGGTAACCGCCGCGCCGGAAGCTTTCAGAAGGTAAAGTTCGCCCTGATCGAGACGGCTCTTGAAAGTTGACTCCTCGTGGGGGACAACTCGGACAGACTCAAGAGGCGAGGGAAAGCGCGTGTCTTGGGCCGCCTGGCTCGGACCGGAGAATACCGTGACGGCGATGCTCCCAAGAGCGGCGATCAGCAGCGACCCGCACATTCGGGAACCGACACTCGCGGATCGATAAGATTGGATTTTCATATTCCCATGTTATACGCACGGAGCCATTCAACCTGCCTCAATCTTCGGATGGATCCTTTTCATTGGGTCCATCTACGATTTTGGCTCCAGTGAGATATTCTTGAACTCTCGCCACTCGTAGGCGCGTGTCTGAAAGACGATCTTTTGGACATCCGCGATTTGCATCCCTTGGAAACTGATCGTCTGCGTATACATCCTGCCTGAGAGTTCGCCGGCAAGTTTAACGCCGGGGTGAAGACGCCCCTGCCGGTCCACGGCGGCGAAGCGGCTTTGGTAATCGGCGCCGACATTGGTATTCGAAAGAGTGAACCCGACAGAGTTGTTAAACTGACTTGGCGGTGAAACTCCCAGAGTGATTGATCTCGCGCCCCATGGCCTCGTAATGAAGCGCAAGCCTGCGCCGCTGGAGGGCGCGACATCCGCGATGGTCTTCCAGGGTTTGCCGGCTACGCCGACGCGGATCGACACGGCGTGAAGGCTGCTGGGGAATGTCGCCGCGATCCCGAGGGCGCTGGGGCGGCGCGATTGAAAAGTAACCCAGCGGTCGAACGAATGGGACTGGGGAGCGGTGATTTGCACGGTGGCGTTGTTTGGGATTCCTAAGCAGCGAAAGACAAAATCGCGCGCCTTTTCATCACCGTGAGCGAGAAGGGGAGACTTCGATTTTGGCCGCGAGGGAGCGTAGGAGATCGGCGCGCCCTGGGCGTTCCACCAGTGCTGTCCGTCGGATGGGCTGTATGAGACGCCAACCAGCTGAACTTTCCCGCCGCCGGAGTAACGGACCTCGCTCGTTCCATTCGTCTGGCGGACAGCCTTCTGTTCTTTTGCTCCCAAGCGGGGCGCGGAGGCCGGGGCAAAAAGGCCCAGCGTCAGAACGGCCGCCCACGCGCCCCATTTACGATGCATTCGTCGAACTCTCCATCCCTTGTGCTGGGCGTGTGTCGCCGCTGCGCTTACGGCGTCAGCGATATGCGGACTTCCTTGCCTTTGTGGAGTCTCCAGTTTTTGAGTGTGACGACGAGATCCTTCGGGGTCATCCCCGACGAGACGGCGAATAGGAGCGTGATCTTTTCGCCCGATCCGGGCAAGAGGGGCTTTGTGACCCAGCCGCCATGCGAGAGCATGTCGCAGACAATAGGCGGATACGAGTTACTCTGATCGTCGGTCAGGGCGGTCTTTTGATCGTCGCTGTAGAAGTCGAGCTGCTCCGTCGCCTTTGCCTGGGCGTTCTTCGCATAGCAATCGATGGCGACGAAAGTAAGGCCCGGTTTTGGAGTAAACGTGTGCGAGGCGTCGTCGTACTCCGCGTCGGAATGCCACTTGGCATAGTCCTGTTCACTCGACGGGACCTTCAGGGTGTAAGAATCCACTTGCTGAAATCCCGTCACCTGAAAACGCCATTGACCGGTGAAGAGCATATCGCCGACCTTGCCCTTTAGGCCCTCGACCTGGTTCGCTCCGCCGGCGGGCTTCGCCGGCTTGGCCTTGCTCGGCTTAGGCTTCGCTTTGGCGTCAGCGATGGAGAGAGGGGAGAACGCCGCGCAGGCGGCGAGGGCGGCGCACAGGGACGCGGCGCTTCGGAGTGAGATGACTTTCAACGGAGAGTCCTTTCTTCAGCCCCTATCTTACTGGTTGTGGGCTATGGCGCGATGCGAATGCGTCCCTATTTTGCATTGAGCCCTAACAATCCTGCGCGGCGTGTAATTATTACTTTGGGTCCAGCGGAATATCGTGAAATTCGCGCCATTCATAGGGACGTATTTGGAAAACGATTTTCTGGATGTCCGCAAGATTGATATCTTTGAAATTGATCGTCTGGACCACCTCGGAACCAGTGAGTTCGGCATACAAAATATTTGCTGCGTGGATGTGTCCCTGACGATCGACTGCGGCAAAGCGAGTCTGATAGTTCATCCCGAGATCGGAGTTTATCACCGTAAATCCGGGGCGTCCGTGGAGCATAGTTGCTGAGAAGATGCCGAGTGTTATGCTGGTAGCGCCCCAAGGCTGCCTGCTCATCCGAAGACCAACGCGGCTGGACGGGCTCAAGTTGCCGATAGAGGTCCAGGCTTTTTTCGCGATCCCTATCCGGATCGACGCCGTGCGGCTGCCAAGTGGGAAGGTCGCCGCGACACGCATCGCACTCGCTTTGTGACGCATCACGGGAATCCAGTCGTCGGAAGACTGCGATCCCAACACATCTATCACTACGGCGGCGTCCATGGGTAAGCCCGTACGGACGAAGACGAACTCACGAGCGATTGACTGATTATTCTCAAGAAGGTGGGGCCTGAAATCGGCGCGCGCAGGAGCATGCGGGAGCGCCGCGCCACTGGCGCTCCACCAGCTCTGTCCCTCCGCGGGGCTCACGGCGACGCCGATGAGCTGCACCTTGCCCCCGCCCGAGTAACGGACCACGCTCGTCGTCCGGACGGTATTCTGACCCTTTGCTTCCAACCACTGTGTGGCGGCCAGACCGAAAACGCACTGCGCCAGAACAACGACGCCCCCTGCCCACACGGCGTTCATTGCCCTGATCTTCTCACGATTTGTCAGCACTGCTATTATCCTTTCGCTCCTTGCTGACGGCGTCTATTTCTGAGGCTCCAACGGCAGGTTTTTGAACTCACGCCATTCGTACGGACGCGCCTGAAATACAATCTTCTTGATGTCCGAAATCTTCATCCCCTCAAAGTGGAGCGATTGCATTTGTGTCGTTCCGGAGACCCCGCTGCTTGTTCCCTTTCCGACATGAACGATATTGTGTTGATCGATAGCCACCACGCGTGTCGCTCCGTCCACAACAGTATTCGTGACGGTGAGCCCTGCGCTTCCAGAAAACAAGCTTAAATCGGAAACTCCGATCGTCACACTGTGCCCTCGCCAGGACGGCGATCCCATGCTCAGGCCCCACGGATCGAATTTATTCAGAGTTTCCCAGGGACCGGCTGCCAGACCGACGCGAACTGAGGCTGTACGCGCTTCAATGGGCAACAGGGCATTAACCGCGACTGTTGTTACGGCTTTGTCGGCCCTAGTCCACATTCCACCGGATGTCTCACCCGGTACGTCTGTCGTGACTCCGGCGTCGCTTGGAGCCCCAGTCACACGAAAGGCGAATTCACGCGCCGTATATTTCCCTGTGAAGCTCATACTGCCATGGGGATCCGGGTCAATCGGCGGCGCGCTCAGGCGCTTGCCGTCGGCATTCCACCAGGTCTTTCCCGGAGCAGGATAGTCCGTGATCCCAAGCAGCTGAACCTTACCGCCACCGGCGTAACGGATCTCGCTTGTCGGGACGCTGTCCGAGGCTGTCGACTCTTCTTTTGCCGCCAGACGCAGCGCGGAGATCGGCAGGATAATCGCCAGCGCCAACAGCATCCCGCTGATCGCCCATTTTCGGGTGATCGCTCGGCGGCTCAATCCACTGGCCAGCACGGCTCTGATTCTTCCTTCGGTCTCGTTGGGCAGCGCCATGGCGATGGCGGCGCGCGGCGGCCTGGCGCCCTCTGGGATCGAGCGCAGCACGTCGATCAATCGCTGGGCGTAGTCGGCGGGGGCGACACCGGCGTTCAGCACGCAGTCGTCGCAGGCTCGCTCGCTGGTCTCGCGGATTTGCCGCGCCGCCATCCACACCAGGGGATGGAACCAGTAGAGCGCGCATATCGCCTGCGTCGCGATCCGGCTCGGCCAGTCCCAGCGCTGAATATGGGCGAATTCATGAAGCAGTGCGGCGCGGACGCACTCGTCCGCCCAATCTGTCGACTGCGAGGGCAGAAGCACGACGGGCCGCCATGCGCCCCACATGATCGGCGCCGCAATCCCGCTGCGCGCATCGGCGAGACAGACTTCGACATGGCGTGCGATCCGCATGCTCGCCTGGGCCTCCTGGGCGATACGCGTCATTCGGCCATCCAGCGCGTGGCTGTTGCGCCATGCCTGGTCCACCAGACGCAGTCCTACGGCGATTTGAACGACGATCGACAGTGTCCCGGTCAGCCATACCAAGCCAAGAATGAGCGGCCAGCTCCAGGAGCGCCGATCGTTCGACAGCGCGGAGTGGGAGCCTTGTTCGATTTTGGAACTCGCAATGGCCGGCGCTATCCCGTGAGCGTCATTGGATGAGACTGGAGACACGGCGCTGGGCTGCGTCATCATTTTTACAATCGGCGAAGTAGCGGCGCTCGAAAGAGGAGCCCGGACGCGCCATGCCGGCCCAAGGACGGAAAGAAGCGGCAGAACGAGCGCGCCGGCAAGCGCCGCCGTCCAGAGAATATTGCGCACGGACGCCGACGCGCGGCGAAGCAGGAAATTCAGCGCGAAGGCGCTTATCAGAAGAATCGTAATCTTGCCGAGCAGCATGGGAGCGCTCTGCATCGAGAATTCCATCATTCGCCGGTTCCTCCCACCGTGTCGTCCTGAAGGCGCTCTTCCGCCCGAGTCTGGTGAATAAGCTCTTCCAATCGCCCAAGTTCGGCCTCGGTAGGACGCGCGTGCTGGTTCGCGAGCAGCGTCGCCACGGCGCGCTCCACACTGCCGCCGAAGAATGTCTGAACGACATTGTCAATCGCCGACTTCGCCACCGTAGTCCAGCTTTCCGTCGGAGTGTAAATATACTTCGAGCCGACTTCGGTGTGCTTGATCTGGCCCTTCTCCTCCAAAATCCGTAGGAAGGTGCGAACGGCGGAGTAGCTCGGCGCGTCCGGCATCGCCTCCATTACGTCGGTGACGGAAGACGCCCCGCGCTGGTAAAGAATATCCATGATCTGACGCTCGCGGCGGCCCAGTCGGTGCGGCAATACTTTGTTCATCTCGGCGTCTCCCGGCAAGTGCTAATAAAATTAACGGCTCTGTGCTAATGATATTAGCACAGAGCCGTTTGCTTGTCAAGTGATTGTGTTAATTTTATTAACACTACGAGAATCGCACGCTCTTAAGGGTTTTGCGCCAGCAAATTCTTCGCCATCCGCCAATAGAAATCTCGATCATTCCTGCCCTGCTGAAGCACCTTTTTCCACGCGGCCCGCGCTTCGGCGCGGCGGCCGCAGCTATTCAGCGCCTTACCATAATCCACCAGCAAATAATAGTTGTTCTGCCCATCAAAAAAATCATATTGAAGCGCCTGTTCGTATTCAATCACTGCCGACTTGTTGTCTCCTACAGCTTGCAGCGCGCGGCCTAGGTATTCGTGATTCGTGAAAGCCTCAAGCGCCTCGCCGTGATGAGTTGTGTCCGTCAAGGCATGGTAGTCGTCCGTGAACTTAAGCCCTGTCGCCAGCAGCATCTGCTCACGACGCAGCTGTGTGATCGCCTCTTGATATCGCTGGTCGTCGATAAGGAATTCCCCGAGCGTTGCGCGGTAGCGCGGATCGTTCGGACTGAGACGTACGGCTTTCCGCATCAGCGCAATCGCCTGATGGCGCAAATCTGCGTTCGCCTTGAGAATGCCGGGCGATTTTGACTCTGACACTTGTATGTTGAAGTTGTAAATCGCAGTGGCCAATTTTTCTACGGCCATCGGGTTGCTGGGATCTAATTGCACTGCTTGGCGCAGGTCCGTGACGCCAGCATTGGCCCGCTGTGATTGGAGACGCATTGCGTGCGCCAGATGTGTTGCCGCCTGTCGTTCCCGTGAAAGCGCCGTCGTATGATTCGTCGTAGGATTGAGCGAGATCTGAGAGAGTTTCGTCCATTGATACGGGCGCGCCTGAATTTGAATCCGTGCGAGCTTAATTCCCCACGGTGGGACAAAATAGGCGTATCTTTGCAGTATTCCGCTCTCATCAGGATACTGATTGAGGTTACCGGAAAGGGCGTTTCCGTGGTTGTCCAGTGCGATTACACGTATGTCTTGATCGGAAACATTGTCGCTGATGCTATAGGATCGCTCTCCATGCTGTCCCCTTGATGGTACTGCAATGCTGACATTGTATTTAACGCCATTGATGAATTTTGCGCCCGATCCCCCAGATGCCGCCGACACGGATGCGATTGTTTGCCATGGCGTAGTCGCCACGACGACGCGTATCTCCGCGGTCTTCATCTCGCTCGGAAAGCTGATATTGACGCCCTCGCAAATCTTGCCTCTATTCCCCCCGTCCCGCCAGCTTCGCGCAATATTGATATGCGGCGCTACGAATTTGAAATCGGCGTCTGGGCTTGCGCCGATGGCTTGAAATACGATCTGTCTCGTCAGCCATCCAGGCTTCGGAGAAATGTCGCTTTTGTCGTTCTGAATGGCTGTAGGCTGTGTAATGTCGGCGCCCGAGGAATTCCACCAGGAATGCGCGCTTGATGGATCGTAAGAAACTCCTAGGACCTGAAGGGACATGCCGCCGGAGATTTCTCGGCCTTCCGCCGTCGATTTCGTTTCCAGTCTCAGCATCGCCAGCGGAATCGCAACCAACAACGCCGCCGCGCCAGCGGTGACCGTCCCTCGCCATGTGATCGGGCGGCGCGCAAGCCCCATCGCCAGAATTGTTTTTAAGCGTCCTTCGACACCCGGCTTTTGCGCCATCGCTACCGCCCCAAAGCCAAAACGGCCTCGCTTACGGGCCGCGAGGGAGACTTCCAAAAGCTGCCGCGCATATTCGACGGCGGGCATTCCTGAAAGCACGACCAAGTCATCGCACGCCGTTTCACTTGCTTGGCGCATCTTGTCGGCGCAGAGCCACGCCAGCGGATGGAACCAGTAGACGGCGCAGACGATCTGAGCCAGCATCAAGGTCGGCCAATCCCAGCGCCGAATGTGTGCGCGCTCATGCAGCAGCGCCGCCAAGACGCGCTCTTGCGGCCACTGCGCTGCTTCGGTCGGCAGCAGGATCACCGGGCGACGTGCGCCCCAGGTGATCGGAACACGGACGATGCCAGCGTTTGTGGATTGACGGACCACGACGCCAAATGACGTCGGGATCGTTCGCGCGGCGCGCTCGGCGGCGTCGATCAGTATTTCAGAAGCGATGACGGTGCTTTCGCGACCCAAGCGGCGTACCGCCAGAATCGATAGCGATAGTCGGATTGACATGAGCAGACCGCCCGCCGCCCAAATGGCGCAGAGGACCCAGGGCCAGATCGCCGGACGAGGCGCCGCATCGGACGAGATTGTCGCGACGGTGCTTGTTGGAAGCTTTGGCGATTCGGCGGCTGATGGCGGCGCGTTGGAGATCAGCCCCACCGGCTTGGGGACTTCGGGGATATGTGCTGACGGCGTGGGAGTGTGTGTCGCTAGTATTGGCGGGGTGACAGCTTGCAATTCAGTCGGCAGCGTTAGTCGATGCGGCACGGAAGAGGCAGGGACGCTTGCGTTCCAATGCGGCAGCGTCGCCGACAGCAGCGGAAGCACGAACGAGCACGCCAGGCCGAGCGTCCAGATTAAATGCCGGGATGAGGCGGATGCCCGCCGCGCGCAGCCCGCGATGGCCGCCGTCAGCGCGAGCAAAGCCGTAGCCTTCACCGCCGCATCCAGCCACGCGAAAACCAAGATGCTTTGCAGCGATATCATTGCTTTGGCTCCTCATTGCCAGCCGCCTCATCAATTAGCGCGGAAAGGCGTGCGGCTTGTTCGTCTGTCAATTCCATATCGGCCTCGGAAAACAGCGTTGCGACCGCCGTTTCGACGTTGCCGCCGAAGAACGTTTGCAGCACTTGCTTGATCGCCGACCGCGCCGCGTTCTGTCGCGGCTGGGTCGGGAGATAAACATACTTCTGCTTATCCTGAACGTGGCGCAGGTGCCCCTTCTCCTCCAAAATCGCTAGCAGCTTACGCACCGACGAATAGCTCGGCGGATCGTCCATCCGCTCCAGCACGTCATTGGCCGACGCCTGTCCCAGCGCGTAAATGGCGTCCATGATCTGCCGCTCTCGGCGGCTCAGGCGATGTGTCAGAGGATTGGTCATTGGAAATTCCTTATGCGAATATTTTCGCATACTTGCGTCTGATTGTCAAGTCTTTGTGCGAAAATATTCGCACTTTTAGAAACAGCTTGACATACCTTCAGAATCTATGTACAATAAATACATAGAATTTGGAGGCATCATATGGGGCGCGAATTGTCAAACGGGGACTTGCCGGCCTTAGTTCTTGCTGTGCTCAGCAAAGGCCCATCCTATGGATATGCTATCGCTCGCGAGGTAGAGCTGCTCAGCGATCAGGCGCTGCGCATGCGGGAAGGCTCGCTCTACCCAGCCCTGCGCGTGCTGGAGCAGGATGGCCTGATCGTGGGCGAGTGGGCGCCGCAGCCCAAAGGCGCGGACCGCAAAGTTTATACGCTCACAGAAGCGGGCCGTAAAGAGATGGTCCGGCGCACGCAGGAACTGCGCGACTACGCGACGGTGATACACACGGTGCTAGGGAGGATTGGCGATGCACAGACTGCTTGATGAATACTTGGGTGAAGTGTCGGCGCGGCTGGATAAAATGCCTGTGTCCCGGCGTGAGGAAGAACTGCGGGAAATGCGCGCGCATCTTCAGGACGCGGTTGCCGCCGGCGTGGAGCGCGGCGCTTCCGAGGAGGACGCCGTGCGGGGCGTGCTGAACCAATTCGGCTCATTGGACGCCGTTGCAGGTGAAGCGATGTCGGCGTGGCGGCGGGAGCGAGCAAAATCGCAGCGTAATTTTTGGACAGTCGTGGTCGGTTATCTGACAAGCGGCTATCTGCTGGACTTGCTTCCGCTGCTTTTGGGCGCTTTGGCAAATGGGCATATCGCGGCCGTCGTTCCCAGCAGCGCTCACGCGGCGAGAATGGCGGTGTGGGGAATCGCCAACTCACTGTTTATTGTCGCCGTGTTAAGCGCGATATTCCCGCGTCAAGCTGTTTCGGGACTGGCGGCGGCAATGGCCATCAAACTGATGCTGTTTGCGACCTTTTTCGTGATAGTCTCACGCACTATGGCGCATCAGCGCCAAGAGAGATCGCTTTCGTCGTACATGTTGATGGGCGTCACAATGGTCTGTGGCTACGCGCTTCAGCTTCTCGTCGCATGGCTGGCGAGCCGGGTTCGCTTATCGCTCGCCGGCCGCCGCCGCCGAGCGCATGGCTAATGGGATACGGAATCCGCCGACTTGTTCTTGATTTCATAACGGCAATAGCTGCTCGCTCGCATTTCGTACAGCGTTTCGTAAAAGTAGATCGTGTTGATGTCGGGAAACGTGACAGGCAGCGATTGCAGCATCGTTTCGATTTCTTTCAAGCTGTAGTAGTAATGAGTGGGCCAGTGGATTCCGTATTCTAGCTCCATCTGAACGTATCCAAGTCCTATCCGTTGGAGCAGAAGCGCTGTTTGCCGAATATTGGCGACGTGGGTAATAGTGACATCGGCTTTTTCGGATTGGAAGCCTAACTCAAATGCTCGGAAAACTAGTTCGATATTAACGCCGGAGCCAAATACGAGCAGTTTTCCAGTGTCTCGAATGACCATGAGCGGGCCGGGACCCACCAATGCATATCGCATGTCGCCTGTCTCCAAATGGCGGCGAGTGGTGTAGGAAAAGACCCAGGCATACGATTTTTCAATCATCCATTGGTCATTGATGACAAATACATCATCCTTTAGGGCGGCGTTTTGTGCATCGATGTATTTCGTCGCAATCGCAACGGCTTCGTCTTTGGTGATCATGGTTATTTAAGAATCACGGCAAGCTTCTGCCGGTCGTCGGTCAGCTTCACGAGTCTACCATCCGTGTCGGCGATTGACACACTACAGCCGATGGGATCGATCGTGTAGACGTGACAGGGAATAGCGGCGTCTCCCACCGTGACTGTTTCGGCGCTCTTCGGAGTAAAGGTCATCGGGATCGTTTGCAGCGCTTCTGGGAGAAACGTCGGCAGAGTGGTCGGTTTGTCCGTTGGGAGGGCGACCGAGCGGGTGGCGAGCGACCACGAGGTGAGGACGTTACTCATGAAGAGAAAGACTGGGCTGGCTAATGGGATGGTTCGGGGGGTGGCCACGCCGCCGATGGTGAGGGACGCCGCGATCTTATCGGGAGCGAATGTAAACTCCGACTTTGTCGCAATGCCGCCGGAGGCGCTGCTGGCGAGCGCAATGGGTTCCCCGGTTTCGGCGATATCGAAAGAGCCCTTTTGAGTGACTTCGATGGATTTGTCGCCTTGCGGGACTTTCAGGTCCAGCGCGTATGTCCAGTGCTGGTCGCCGTTTTGAACCGAGATCAGCGTGGCGGTTTGGGAGCCTTGATTTTTGCCGTCGATGATAAAGTCATATTGTTCTTTATATCCAACGGAAAGACCATTGGCGCGGCGTGGGATGGCGGCTGTGGCGCTGTGGGACTTCGGATTCTTAGGCGCAAAGTCCAGCACTTTTACTGAGAGCGAATCCAGGCTGCCTAGGCTCCAGAGGGTCAGGTGGGACGGGCTGAATGTTCCGACCTCGCCGGTGGTGCTGTCGAACGGAACCCAGCCGTCGCGCGGTCCCATCCACGCTTCGGTCCAGTAGTGCTGGGCGTAGGAGCCGCCAGCGAGCGGAGTGTACAGCGCGCCCCCGACAATGCGCGCGGGGATACCGGCGGCGCGGCAAAGGGCGATGGAGAGCCAGGAGTGCGGGCCGCAGTCGCCAGCGCCCTTCGTGAGGCACTGGCGAGCGCCGGACCCCGTAATCTCGTACCGGATGTTGTCGTGCACCCAGCGCCCGATCGCGGAAGCCGCGTCCCAGCCCGTCTTGGACGGCGTCGTCAGCTTGCGCGCCAGCGCCTTGATCTCGGGATCGTCCGACTCGATAAAGGCGGCGGGCTTTAGCCACTTTGATTGTCCAGACGTAAGGCTGGAGGCGTAGGGGAATGTGGGCGCCTGCTTGCCATCATAGCGGCCGGGACGAATTGTGAATACGCCGTCGATCTTGCCGTCCTTCACGGTTCCCCGGAACGCCTGACGAGATCCATGCTGAAGCGACGCCGAGGTGATCTTCTCGACCTTTACCTTGGCGGAAACACGCAGTTTGAGCACGGTCAGCGCGCCGGGATTGGGCAGGGGCGTGTCCACGGCGGTGAAGAGATGCGAAGTATAGTCCAGGCTGCCGAAGTTCTTCAGCGCCTCCTTGCCGGCGAGCCGCATCGAGATCTTCTGGGCGGGAAACTCCATGCTTGTCAGGACGCCGCCCTCCGCGCGGCGGTAGCGCAATGTCAGCATCTGCGGCCCCATGACCGTCTCGAATGTTCCCGACCAAAGCTCATCGCCCTTCACGCCGGGCGTGCGCGTCAGAGTGAGCTCCCCAGTCTTTCCAAGCTGCGGATCAAACGTAGGGACCGTGAAGCGGCGCATCGCGGGCGTCGTCTTTCGCAGGATCGCCTCCCACGAATCCGTCCCCGCCACCAGCATCGTTCCCGGCTTCAGCGCGGAGTCTGTCGCCGTCTTCGTCCCCGCATTGTCGAGAGCCCAGTGCGCGTTATGCTTTCCAAATTTCACTTTGTAGACGACGACTCCGCCCGGACGCGTTACCGTTTCCACAAACGACACCGGCGCGGCGCCATTCGCTCCATACTTGCTGATCGACTGCGTCGCGATGTCCAGGGGCGAGCCGAGCGCGCTGATTTTAATCAGCGTGTCGTCTGTTACCGTAACGCCGCTCGCCGCGCGCGAAACGATCATATGGTCGTACCCAATCGCCTTCCCGTCCATGGAAACGGAATAGTAGCGATCTTCCGCAGCCAGCGCTCCGTGCGGCGCGGCGAGGCAGAGTGAAGCGGTCAAGGCGGCGATGGGTATTCGGCGGATCATATGAGTGGTCTCCAAGGGCGAGCGAAAATTCGTGATTTGTGAAATCTGTGGAGTTTGACACGACGCTGATCGAATAGTTGCACGGAGCCCGGCCCGCAAAGCGAAACGTCGATGTCTGGTTCTTTTCAGATTACTGTTCTATTCGTTGCAAAACTCTTCGGATTTATTACCGGACCCGATCCCCGCCAGACCTGTGCGGCGTGTGCGGAGAGAAACTGCCCGCTTACCGGAGACGCCTTTCGCTTCAGCCCAGCAAAACTCAACCCGCGAAACCTATCCGCGCAGTCATGATTTTATCCTCATGTCTCCAGGCGATTGATCGTCATCGGCTTCGCTCCCAGGCCAGCGCCAGAGGCGCGAGCGTGAGGCGCACACCGGGCATCAGCAATAAGACAGCCAGCGCTGTTTGCCACCAGATGATGTGATACGGCGTGAGCGCGAAGCTGAACAGGGCGATCAACGCTGCTGCTGCTGCGACCCAGAAGATGAGGATATGACGGAGTGCGGTCATAGTGAGAAGACGGCGATGGAGCAGGGTGGAGACCGTCCGTACGCAAGCCGTCAGTTTGATCGAGACGGCGATTGCCATCAGGCAGCCAATAAATGTTTCGATCTGACCGCGCGAATATGCGTGTGCGTGCTGATCGGCAAAAGTGCTCACGCCAACAGTGAGAACAATCATGCCCCAAAAAGCGGCGGCGACGCCGTAGCGCAGATAGGGAGAGCGTGCGGTGAAGATCAAGAACACATTGTCCGCCTGTGCTTTCCAGGTCAGCAGCATCAAGCCAAGCGTCATTGCGATAATGAGGACGATGCTGTGTGAATCCTGGCTCGCAAGAATTGCGCCGCCAACGGTTCCCATACGGCCGTTCATCCGCGCCGGCAGTGTGATCCAGAGGATGATGAACGGAATGAGGGTCAGCCAAATGACGGCCGCGCTGTCTGCGCAAACGCGCAGCTTTGCCGTGATCCAACCCTCATTGCTGATCGGGTGCGTCTTGAGAAAAGAGAAAATCCCATTGTTACGCTCACGGAGGTCGATCGAAATAATGGCCGCAAGCGGCGCGAACATCGCCACGGTTATGATTGGCGTGAGTGGAGACAAACCTGCCCACGTCGAGTTCCCATAAGTGATCGCGTAAATGTGATGTGCATGGTTGGTGAGGAACTCCGCCAGCGAAATCTTGTCGACGTATGGTGTCGAGGCGGTTGGTCCTACGCGCATCAGTAAGCTAAACAAGTTGAGGTAAACGATGATTGCCGGCAGGAACCATCGTTCCATTCGCCGCTCGATCCAAATTTGTGCGGCGAGTTTGGATGAGAACTGCTTTTTATCGGTCGCGCGCGCGTGTAATCTTGGCGCGATTTCGCCCAGCAGCCGATCGCCATGGCGTGTTCTTGTCGCGCCGATGGCGGCGAGCCCATAGCCTGCGCCCGCCAGCGCTAAATAAACCAGGATCAGTGCGATTTCCGGAACATTGCAGACCGCCGACAGGACTCCGAAAAAGACAAGACCGAGCAGCGCAAAAATGATTGCGAAAGGCCGCAGCCATTTCGCGCAAAGAAACCGAGCCGTGAGCATGGCGCACTGGATACAGAGAACCATTACCGCCGGCCAAATCCATGGCAGGGTCAATCCCGAAGGCCGCCAAATCAGCGCAGCGTTGAGCAGCCAGCAGATGACGGAGCCGGCGGCGCCGTAGAAGCACAGCCAGCCGACGAGAGTTCGGGTGCGTATGGGGAGAAGAAACAAAGCGTCGTCGAGGCTGACTGTGAGCGCCATGGGAGTCAGGATCGTTAAGATTGGGATAATCAGCATGGAAAACTGAAACAGCACAGTCGTTCCCATGGAAAAGTCCTGGGCGGAATGCTCCGCCATCAAACGGTGAAATTTTCCGGCGAACAGCAGATAATCCAGCGCCGCCATGACGACCCAAGCCGCAGCCACCCAGGAACCCGATCGGCGCACGTGCAGCCAGAGATACAGACCGATTGCGGTTCCCGCCGACATCATGCGGCGGGAAGGCGCGGGCGCTTGAACGATTTGCGTGGTCATGACATCACACTTTCTTTCATGGGCGTTCAGGCCCTATCGGCTCCGGTCCCACGCCAGCGCCAGAGGCGCGAGGGCGAGGCGAACGCCGGGCATCAGAAGTACAACCCCCAGTGCGATCGTTGGCCATTCGGCGCGCCCTGCGGCGAAGCCCACGCACAGCAGGACGAAGAAGGTGAGGGCGCCGGCTGCCCACATCGTTAGCGCGGAGCGCAGCGTGCGCGCCGAGATTAAGCCCCGGCGGCGAAGGGTGGCGACGATCACAGTACTAGCCCCGAGTTTCAGCGCGGCGAGGAACAGCAGCGCGCCGGGCAGGACCGGGCGGACGGCGGGACTGGCCAGGACGTGACTGTAGAACGGCGGAATGGCGAGCGGAAGCAGAACGATCCCTGTGAAAACCCACGGAACCCATGCGCGGCCGGTCAATTGCAGGAACAGCGTCTCGACCTGAAACTTCCAGCTGAAGTAAAACAACGCGAGAAGTCCCGTGATAGTGATCGTTATGGTGTGCGCATTGAGGACGGGCGCCACTGCGTTCCAGAACGCCGCGCCGAGGCTGATCTGGTGGAAGTTCTCCCAGGCCGGCAGCGACATCCAACTGATGAAGAATGGGACGATCGCCGCCCATGCCGCCGCCGCGCTCAGCGCCGCCGAGCGAAGCTTGGCCGCGACCAATCCGGAGCAGTCCAGCGGACGGGTCGCCAGGAACGGCGAAAGTGTCTTGTCGCTTTCCCGCATGCCGGGCGAGGCGCATCCGATCACGAGCGCGAAGTACAGCAGGGCCATCGCTAGAAACGGCGGCACGTTCGCCGCCCACATATTCGCCGAAACGTGGCGTGTGTGGTGGGTGAGCATCGTGATCACCCCGATTTCGGAGACCAGTGGGATGCCCAGCACAGGCAGCGTCAGCACGCCGAGGCCCGCGACCGCCGCCGCCATGTAAAATCCGTGATTGCGCCATTCAAACCAAGCCTGTGAACGATCCGCCGAGCGGAACCGTCCGCGCAGCGGCCCCGTGCGCTGAGATTCCGTGAGTCCCAATCCGCCGATGGTGTCGCCGCAGCGCGTCCATTTGGCGCCGACCACCGCCATGATGTAGGCGAAAAACGAGATCGCCGCATAGCCCACAACGACCACGCTGGGCGCCACGCCGCCGCTGACGGCCTCAATCCCGCCCAGCACCAGCAGAACAGTGGACAGCGAGTAGATGAGCGCATGCAGCGTGCCGAAGGCAAACGGCTGGGATCGGATCGAGAGCGCCGCCGCCTGCACGGCGGCGAGCATGGCGGCGGGCCACCAGATCGGCGCGTCCAGCCCGGCGGGCCGCCAGATGAACACAGCGTCGGCGATCCAGCACATGCCGGTTGCGAGGCTTCCATATAGCATCATCCATCCGACGATTCTTTCCGTACTGAGGGGCAGAGTCCAGAGGCTGGCGTCGATCTCGGAGACGGCCATCATCGGCCCCAGTATTAAAAGGCCAGGGATCAGTCCTGCCGTAACGAAAGACGGGCCATGAAGGATATCCATGACGGTCGTGATCTTCCCCGCGAAGAAGTAATGATCGACAATCGCCGAGACAAGCCAGGCTGCTGCGATGATCCGGAATATCCGATAAAAGCGCATCCAAAGATAGCGCGCGATCCCGCTCGCCGCACTTCGCGTCGCCGGCCGTATGGGCGCCTGGAGAATTTGCACGGTCATGATCAATACGTCCCTTCACGTCGGAAATCATCAGTTCTCAAATCGTCAACGGTCATCGATTGCGGTCCCACGAGAACGCCAGCGGCACCAGCGCCAAGCCAGGTCCGGGCATCAAAAACAAAATGGCGAGTAAAATTTGCGGCCAGGAAATTCCCTGGGGGACGAGCGCGACGCAGAATAAGAGAAAGAATACGGTGGCGGCGCCCGCCCAAGCGGCCGATACTTTTCGCATCGTCAAGGCGCTTATGAGAGACCGTTTCCGCAACCTACGCGTTGCTTGGAGGGTTAGCAGCGCCTTTAAACAAACGACCACGACGGCGCAGCAAGCGATACTCAATGCGGCATGAGCCGAATTGTTCGCTATCAGCAGCACGCCGCCAGCCGCGATAAGAATCGTGATTTTCGCCGTGTAGTAGCCTCCGACAACGATGCCCCATCTCCCTGTCAGGCTTAAGAACAGCATCTCGGCTGGAATGGCCCAGCTCAAAAAGATCGAGCCGGCGAGGACGGCAATGTAAAACAGAAGCATGGCCCCATTTTTGCTGGCTCCCAGTACGGCAATGAAAGCCTGACCTTGCGTCGTCGCGGCCGAGTGCATGATTGTCGGCGTCATCAGCCAGACGGCGGCGGCCGGTAGGAGCGCGATCCATACGCCCACGACGCTCCAGGCGATGATACGCAAATGGATAGCCACATAGGATGCGGCGTCGAATGGTCGTACGGAGACAAATGGTGAAACCCGGATATCCGCATTGTTAAATTTCCACCTTACGGAGTTGACTGTCACGTCGCGCCGTCGCAGCATTCGCGGGGCGAATGCGCCGGCGAGCCCTGACAAAAAGACAATCGTCGTGACGCTTATTCCGAATCCGTACCAGTCAATGGACGAAAATCCGTACATCCCCCAGTAGTTTGGTCCCGCCGACGTGTCATGGACGATTTGCAGGATTATGGGAAACAGCAGGGCCATCGCGCCTGGCGTCAAAACATGTCCGATGATCGCCCATTTTCGAGTGCGCCATTCGCACCACAACTGCGCCTGTTCCGGAGTTCGGAACTTCGCGGGACTCGTATGGGCCTTGCTGTTTGGGACGTCTACTTCCGTCTTTATTTCTCCCATTCGCGCGTTCTGAGCTCTTGCTGTCGCCACTGGGAAGAACAGGAAAGCCACGGTGAGATACCCGGCCCAAAGAACGCTTTCCGGTGTCTGGGAAGAGAACTCGACGATTGTTCGCCATACTGCATGCCCTTTCACCAGGAGCAACGCCGCGATGACGATGGCCAGTAGAACAGAGGCGGCGGCGTCGCGCCGGCTCAGGACGTCAGGCCGGGAGGCTGCTGTGAAAACAGTCGCGAACAGTGCGGCGAGCGCGGCGGCGGGCCACCAGAGCGGCGTATCCAGTCCGGCTGGGCGCCAAATACACAAGGCGGTGGCGATCCAGAACAGCGCGATCGTCGATGCGCCGATCGACATAGCCCAGCCCACAAGCATCCGTGTGCGAATGGGCAGCAGCCATAAGCTGTCATCCATTCGGGCCAGCAGAACCAGCGGCGACAAGATCAGCATCGCGGGAAAAATGAAGATTGTGACGCTCTGCATTTTCCCACACTGTGCGAGAGTTGGGATTTGACCTGCGTACAGGAAATGATCCACTGCGGCGGACACAAGCCACGGAGCCGCCGCAAACGCAAAGGCCCACCGATATTGCGTCCACAGGTACAGAGCGAGGCTTACAAACGGAAGCATCCGTCGTCCTCGGCTGGGCAAATGCGCTATCTGGGCGGTCATGGATCAGCACTTCCCTTCGTATCGAAAATCATCATTTCTCATCGGCTTCGGTCCCACGCGAACGCCAGCGGCGCCAGCGCCAGGCGCAATCCGGGCATCAACATGAGGACAGCCAGCGCCACATGCGGCCAGACGATATGATAGGGAGCCAGCGCCATGCAGAACAGCAGAATGAAAAAGAGCGCGGCCGTCGCCCATAACACCATGGATTTCCGTACGCGGAAGGCGCTGATGAGGTTTTGTCGACGCAGCGCGTGAATCGCCAGAGCCAGGAACAGCATTTTTAAACAAACGCCGACGATCGCGGCGCGCCAAATGAAAGCTTCTGTCAAAGAATGCGCGATTGCCTCAGAAGGATGAGTGAATAGCCACTTGGCCCCGATCATTCCTCCGGTAAAAAGGAGGTAGGAAACCGTAAAGATCGATACCTGCGCCCATCGCCTGCCTATCATAGTCAAGAAGAGCAGATCCGTCTGAAGTTTCCACGTCAGAAAGATAAGAGCGGACGCGATAGAGATCGCCAGTATCAGCGCATGCGAGCCTTGCGGCGTGAACGCCGTCGTCCAAAGCGCGTTTCCGAGCAGTGTCGAGCGACCGTTGACCGTCGCGGGCGTCAGAAGCCAAACGCCTGCGAATGGAAGGAACGTCGCCCAGGTTTTCGCCGTAATGTAGGCCGCCACTCGAAGCTTGACGTCAATATATTCCGCTGCGGAAATCGGTCTTGTTGTCAGAAATGACGTCAGGGTTCCGTCAGCATTTCTGGAGCCAGGCGCTCCCACGCTCACCAGTGCAGGTATCCACCAGAACATCAGAAGCGGTCCGCCGGTAACGAGACACGCCATGATGGAGACATGGTCCAAGTTCCAAATAGAGGCGCTCAGCGGCTTGTCGGTGATAAAATTTGTCATTGGCCAGCCGAGCAGGCTAAGAGTGCCGAGGAGTGACGATGCAGCGACCGGCAAGCGGCTTAGCAACCGACGCTCAAACCAGACTTGAGCCTGTCCGTGGGTGTGGAACTTCGACTGGGGAATTTGGGACTTGCGTCCCACCGTGGCTATCATCGGAGCGGCGCCGTCGCCCCGCCGCGCCTGCCCCGCTTTGGAAACAGCAACGGGAAACGAAAGCGCAATTGCCGCGAGATATCCACCCACGAGAACGCCTTGCGGCAATCCATACCAATCCCCGGCGATCCCCAATCCCGCCAGCGCGAACACGCCCAGCACATACGCTGTGGCGACACGAGTGGTGATGGCGGCGGACTGACAATTCATTGTGAACGTGAGCGCGTAAATAGCGGCAAGCATGGCGGCCGGCCAGAAGATTGGCGCGCTCCATCCGATCGGCCGCCAGATGAGCGCTGCGGTGGCGATCCATAGCAGTGCTGTCGCCGACACACCGATTAACATCATCCATGCGACGAGCGTGTGTATACTGACGGGCAGTTTCCACAGAGATTCGTCGATTTTTGGCATCATCACCAAAGGCGAAAAGGCCGCTACGGAGCCAAACAGGACGATAATCACCAATTCCGGCGCCAAGGATGCGTTTTGGCCGATCAAGCAGAAATGGCAGATCAGCGCGGCGATGAGCCAGGGCGCCGCCAGGAGCGCCGCAGACCGTCGATACCTTGTCCACAAATATAGGGCAAATCCCCGAAACGGATTGAACCGCCGCATCTGCGGGGGCACGCGTGTGATCTGAATCGCCATCACTTAATCCTCTAATCTTCCGGGCCGACGGCGATCTTGGCGCCGACGCGGGCGACGAAGATATCGTCGAGCGAGGCGGGCGTGTGGGCGACAACGCGGGCGTCCTGAAGCGCGGCGGCGGCTTCGATGTCGGCCGGTCGTCCATGACAAACGGCGGTCCATTCGCGTCCGAAACCTTCCCAGTGCAGCGCGCCGGGCATTTCCGGCGCCGTCTTGCGCGCCGAGCCGAACTGCACGCTGGCCTTGAAATGGGTTTCTTTGATGGTGTCGAGTGCGTCGGCGAAGACGATCTTGCCGCCGCGCACCATCGCCACATAATCCGACACGCGCTCGACTTCGCTGAGCAGGTGCGAGGAGAAGAGCACCGTGCGACCCTCATCGGCGATGGTCCGGATGATGGCGCCGAGAATATCTCGCCGGACGATCGGGTCCAGGCCCGACGACGGCTCGTCGAGCAGCAGCAGGTCGGGCCGATAGGAGAGGGCGGCGATCAGGCCGACGCGGGCGCGCTGTCCTTTCGACAGGTTCTTCACGATGGCGCGGGCGTCCACGCTGAACTCGGAGCGCAATTGTTCGGCGAACGCCTCGTCCCAGGTCGGGTAGAACGCCTGTGTGTAGCGCATCAGCTCATGCACGGTCATCCAGCCGGGGAGACTTGTCTCTTCCGCCAAATATCCAATCCGCGAGAGCACCCCGACCGGGTCTTCCACCGGATCCCGTCCGAAGACGCGCACGGTCCCTTGCTGCGCCTTCAACAGCCCCAGGATATGCTTGATCAGGGTCGTTTTGCCCGCGCCGTTTTCCCCGACCAGACCGTAGACGACGCCGGGGGGAACCGTCAGACTGACGCCGTCCAGCGCCGTCTTCGGTCCAAAGCGGCGCGTGAGATCCTGGATCTCGACGACCGGCGCGTCATTTTCTCGCTCTGCGTTCACGTTCTCGGAAATCATCGCGTCACTTCTCCTTGGATATACTTTCCGTCAAATCACCCATTGGCCGCATCAGGCCGTCATCTATCGGTCGCATTGCGGCGCTTCGTTCCCGGACCAAGTCCACGACTTGGTCCACGCCGAAATTCATTTGCGCCGCCTCCGCCAGCAGGGCGTCCACCCGCTGCGTGAGGATCTTCCACTGCTCGTGCTGCGCCAGCCGCGACCCTTTATCGGAGACATAAGTCCCCGCCGTTCGCCGCTTCTCCACCACGCCCGCCATTTCCAGCTCCCGGTACGCCCGCGCCACCGTATTCGGCGTCACCAGCAGTCGCTCCGCCAGCACACGGATCGGCGGCATCTCCTCACCCGTCTCCAGACGACCGGACGCGACCAGATACTTGATCTGGTTGACGATCTGCAAATAGATCGGCGTCCCGTCTTCAGTTGAGATATGGATCTGCATGAGCGCTTTCGAAGTCGAAAAATTGTATTAACTCAATGATACAATATCGCAAGCGGTCTGTCAAGGCGTTATGGAGAAAATCTTCATCGAACCTTTCACGCCGACGCGCGTCTGTGACTGTGCCTGCCCGATTCGGCTGCGCCCCAAATATTGTCGTTCACAACGAAAGGAATTGATATGAACGGATTACGATCGGCCACACGCGTGTGGTTAGCCTGTTTGCTTTTAGGAATAACGCTTATTTCCGGCAAAGCGTTTTGCGCGAACGGGACATCTCCCAAAATTGTGCGCAATATCTCTTACATGGCGCAGGGCGGCGATCCAAAGCTCAATGCGCTGGATATCTACACGGAGGCTGGGACATCGAACCGGCCGGTGATTGTGTTTATCCATGGCGGGGGCTGGAGGAACGGCGACAAGGTGATGGGGGCAGGGGATAAGGCGACGGATTTCACGCAGGAGGGATATGTCTTCGTCAGCATCAACTATCGTCTGTCGCCGGCGGTGACGCATCCCGTGTTCGCCCAGGATTGCGCGCAAGCAGTCGCCTGGGTTTATGGGCATATCGCGGGTTACGGCGGCGATCCCAAGCGAATTTTCCTGATGGGCCACTCGGCGGGCGCGCACCTGGCGGCGCTCATCAGCACGGACACGCACTATCTGGCGGATGTCGGCGTTCCCATGAAAGCGCTGCGCGGCTGCATTTTGCTGGATTCGGCGGCTTACGATATGCGTCCGGGAGCGCCCAACGATCTGATCCCGAAGGTTCTTATTCGAAAAGCGTTCGGCTCCGATCCCGCCGTGCTGAAATCCGCGTCGCCGCTTGTCTACGTCGCGGCAGGCCACGACATCCCGCCATTTCTGATCTTCTACGTCGCCACGCGCGACACCTCGCGCCAGCAGTCCGAAACCATGGCCCGCGCCCTCACCGCCGCACATGTGCCGGTGGAAGTAAAGCCCGCCTACGACAAATCGCACCGCACGCTGAACGTCGGATTGGGAACGGATGGGGATATTCCGACTGAGCAGACACTGGAATTTCTCGCCAAGTACAAGTAAGAAATCGCACTCTGGCAATTTTGTGGATACAAGTGTCGAGCGCCTTGTTAGTCGAGGCGCTCAAGCAAAAAAAGGATAAGCGCTATTCGTCTCTATTCGGATCCCAGGCGTGTGTCGGGTCCGGATAGAACGTAATGGAATGTGGCGCCGGCGCTCCTGCGGTAACGGTTAAAATCAGCCAGCCGCCTGGCACTTTTGCCCTTGCCAGCCTGGCTTCAAACTCCAATTTGAAGATACCTGCTCCCCCCAGCTCTACTTTCGGTTTGTCGACGACTTCCCACTTCATAAATTGTCCTCTGTTCGACTGTGTCATTATGCCCGGTTACTTAATGAGACTCAAATCAGAGTGGAAAGTTGCACCAGCGAGGGCTGATCTAACCAAACACCCATTCCGGGCATTCTTCCGGCGGCAGCGGGCTGGCGTCGGCGGCGGGACCGAGGGTCGGTGGATGTTCGGGGGCGGGGACGCCGGAGCTGGCGTTGTCGTCGGGAGGGACGGCGCGGATCATACGGACATCGGCGAACCGGGCGTTCCAGTCGGTGTACTCGATCCGTTTGCCTTCGCCCGTCAGGCGGTTTTCGGCGTGGAGATACCAGACGCCATTGCGTGAGGCCGAGCGGATCGTCCACTGTCCCCAGTGGCGCACGGTCATGACGTATTCAACGCCGCTGTCCAGAAACTCACGCAGCGGCATGGCGCTTGTACTCATGATATTACCCTTCCTCGTTGAGGCAATACACAAAGGCCCGCATCGCAAAACTCACGTCGTGGGCGGTTTGGGAGCAATGAAAGAAACTGTTGGCCAGGGAGCCACGATTTTCCTGCTCTTCGCGTTCCGCAGCGGCGAAACACATTGTTTTGCGCGGGGCGCACGGCTTGCGCTGCGCCCAGTGGTCGCGACGCGCGGTGATGAGCTCCAATACCAGGAATGCAGATCTTGAGCGCAGCTGCCCAGGCCGGTCGCAGCGGTAAAGCCGACACAGGCCGTGGGAGAGCCGATGGTTGCGGGAATATCGATGGGATAGGTCTGGACCGCCGTGGCCGCCGTTTTGAGATCCGTAATCCGGACGCGCAGAACGGCGTTCTCATACGCCATCTCAACACGGAATGGGTGCTGGCTGCGCAGATCGATGTGCGCGGGCATCAGGTCGATCCCGCCCAGCGGCATGGCGCCATTGGCGTACACGCCGGTGGAGCTGTTGGACGGATCGCCTGGATTGCCGGTGCAGTCGAACTTGATGGCGACGCTGTGATCGATTGTCCCGGCGCCGAGATTGGCGCCGCCGAGTCCTACTGCGGAGACGCCGCTTGCCTGAAGGATAAACGTCATGCCGTCCGCCACGTTGGGGTAGCTCTGCGTGGCGTCGTCGAATGGGCCGCCGCTGATGATCTGAAACTCGAACGAGTTATGGAATTTGGCGACATTGACGGGATCTTTGTAATAGATGGAGCAGATTTCGCTCATGCCCTTGTCCGTCAGGCGGCAAACGCCGCCCATGAACACAGGCCCCCAGGGATAACTCTGATTCGCCACCAGATCGTTGTTCGAACTGGGGTTCGAGTGGTCGATCACCTGGGCGTGCGCCGCCGTCGGCAGCAGCGCGGCTGCGGCCAGAATGAGAATGAGAGCGTTACGAAATATCCATGCCTCCTGTCGGGCTGCCCGTCGGGATTATTTGTATCCACATATTTTATCACAAGTTTCGCGCTGGGACCGAATTACTCTGTTATGACGGCGCGATAGAGCGCATCCAGCCGCGCGACCATTGCATCCTCAGTGAACCCCGCGTCCATGATCCGCTGGGCGCGCAAAGCGCTCTCCATTTCTTCGACCCCGCGCGCGATCTGTCCTTCAATCTCTCCCGCCATAAGATTCGCCGTGATCGTTACTTCGTGTTCCGTCAAAGTCAACTGATCCCGCGTGAGCGTTGTGAGACGTTCGGAAAAAGGCAGGGGGATGACGGCGAGGTCTTCGTCCGCGACGCCCAATGTGTGAATCTCGCCGTAGAACGGAGTCGAATCCGTGGCGGCGACTGGGACGCCGCTCATCAGCGCTTCGACGGCGACCATCGGAGCGACCTCTTTGAGCGATGTGGAAATCAATAGATCGGCGTATCGCACGGGACGATCGGACGCCGGGTCGGTATCTGGCCAAAGGCGCACTTGGGTGGGATTTGCGCTCTGGATAGCGCGCGCCTGCGGCCAAAAGCCATCGCTGCGGTTCACATCGCTGGAGTTTGCTGTGAATTGCATCAAAAGCACGGCGCGCTCTGGAAGGCGCGCGGCTAGGGTCGTCAAGATTTGCAGCCCCTTAGCGTCTTCCAACCTTCCGATATGGATCGCGAGAAAACTGTCCTCCGGGATTTGCAACTGCGTGCGAAAGGCCAATCTTGCCTTCAGGGAGGCGGGGCGATAGACCATGGGATCGCGTCCGATATGCACGACTTCGCAACGCGTTTCGGGAAACAATGCTCGCGACTCCTGCGCGAGAAACTCGGCGGGCGCGATGCAAAGCGCCGCATTCGCCATTGATCTGCGGACGTTCTCCTGCTGACCCGCACTCAAATAACTCCACTGCACATGCCGATGAACAACGGCGCGCGCGTGGGACGGGAGCATCGCGAGCAGCCGCGATTCGCCGGCGTCTTCAGGATTGTGGGAGATGATGAGATGCGCGTCTTCCGGAATAGCGTTCTGCAAAAAGACGCCGTGCGTATCGGCGGCGAGCGGAGTTACGCGGAGGCGGCGGTTGATCCGCTCCGCGAGGAAATCCTGTCCGAATGTCGCCGTGCGGCGCGGGGTTAGCTGCAATCGCATGGGTTTGAGAAACGGAAACTGTTAATGCGCCGGCGGCGCAGCGAGATAGAAACGGCTGTGAGTAGGACGTCCTTCGTCCGCCTGCTCCAGGAAGTACTGTCGGCCTGCCAATTTGAATGCGGAGGCGTCGGCCTGCACTGAGAGAACAACGGTCGGCAGGTTGGAGAGCATCGTGATCTGGTGCGTGTTACGGACCGTAAAACCGCTGTCGAACGACGTGTAATTCCCATCGGACGGAACCTTGCCAGAGGCTACGTGACGCCCCTGCGTGTCGACGATGCGCCAATCGCCGATCTGCAATTGAGAACCGTGTGCGATGTACCCGGTATCCGTCATCGGCGCCATGATCGCTCCTCGGTGAATAACGATCCGGGGATCTTGATATTGCCCATTGGGCGGCACAATGAACAATCGCGGCGAGGAATGATCGGACGCGCTGTGAAGCGAATGCGGCATGGCGTCTGAGTAGGCGGAGGCCGACTCAGGGATATCGGCGTCCGCTTTATGGTGAAAATGTGTCAGCACGTAACCCGCCGCCAGAATGCAGGCGAGCGTCTGAATGCCGACAACGACCGAAGCAGCTTTTTTATTTTGATTGAGCATGGCGCCCTCCGTGAGAAGAGTAGGAACTGGGGTAGCCCCAGGCGAGCGTCAATGGTTGCAGGGCTATTGTACACCAAAAAACAGACGTTGTTTGAATTTTATATTAAAATTCATGGGTTCTTGGCGACGATTGCGGGACACGAAGCAAAAGAGCCATTCCCAATTTGGGAATGGCTCTTTTGCTGTCCAGAGAGGACGGTGGATGTCGCTTTGCATAAGCACAAGTTTCCGCGCTCTTCGCTATGGCCCTGGCGGCGGGCCGTTCGTCGAGATGAGAGTGAACGTTCCGGAGCCAACCGCAGTACCGCCCGAGGCGGTAACGGTGACCTCTCCGTACATCGAGCCGAAGACGGGTACGGTGGCCGTGATGCGCGTGTCGCTAAGCCGGGTGAACGGAACCTGGGAGCCGTTGATCGTGACGCGATTGGCCGTCGTGAAGTTCGTGCCGCCGATTGTGATTTTGGCGCCGGCTGTTGCTGAGGTCGGCGAGAAGATTTGAACTGTTGGGATATCGACATCCAGAACGAACACCGTTCCGCAGTTCTCATCGCCGCCCTGTGTGGCGACGCCGTAGAGGTTGCCGTCCCTGCCGATTGTCATGCCGGATTGCGTATCGCCTCCCAGCAGCGGGTCCAGATCCAGCAGAAACGAAAACACGCCGTTCTTGATCCGAAATACGCTGCCGCTGGAGTAGGCTCCACCGGTCGTGGTGGCCCCATAGAAAGTTCCGTCGGGACCGAGAGCCAGGGGCGCCCAGGGTGTGTTGCCCGTGGTTTCCGCGAAGCTGTAGATGCTGCTGACCACACCGGCCTGAGTGACTTTGAGGATCGAGCCTTTGTCGTAAAGACCGCCTGCGGCAGCCGTTCCATAGAGGTTCCCGTCCTCGCCAAAGGTCAGACCCTCGTGAGGGAATTTGCCCTGGGCGGCCGTGAGGGATCGGTTCCACTTAAAATAACCCTGCGTGGTGAGCGCAAAGACGGTCCCGAAACCGTCGGCGCCCCCGGCGACCGTCGTGCCGTAGAGCGTTTCGTCCGGACCTTGAACGAGCGTGCACGTTGGCTGGGAGCCAAGGCTCGCGGAGCTGAAGCCGCGCAGGAGTTTGATCGCGCCCGTCGTGGAAAGCCGGAAGATAACGCCGTTGTCGGCAAGAGAGCCTTTGCTCGCCGCGCCGTAGAGGTATCCATCCTTGCCGAATATCAATGCGGCGACCGGGACTTTTCCATAGCTGTTATTGAACTGATAGAGAGCGGAGACTTCGGCCTTGGACGGACTTCCAGAGAAAGCACATTTGAACACACAGCCTGCGTTGGATGATCCGCCGATCGTAGTCGTTCCATACATCGTTCCGTCCACGCCTTGCGTCAGGCCGGCGCTGGGGAGATAGCCGCTGGGACTACTCTGGTTGAACGAATAGACGATCTCCTGTGCGCCCTGCGCGTTGATGCGGAAGATCGTCCCCGCACCGTGCAATCCTCCGACTTGCGTCGTTCCGTAATAGTATCCGTCCGATGCGAGCAGCAGTTTCCCCGTGGGTAAGACTCCATCGTGGTACCCTTCGTTCAGGTCAAGGATCGTAACACAGGAGCCGCCCGTGCTCGCTTTGAATATCGATCCCCAATTTTGCGCGCCGCCGTTCTGGCAGGCGCCGTAGAGCAGTCCATCGGCGGCCTGGAACAGCGCGCCCGGCGTGGCGCCGTCGTGCCCGTTGGTGAAGCTGTAGACACGTGAGACTGTCGGCTTCTCACCCAGCACGACACGGAAAATGCCTCCGAAACCGCTCAAGCCTTCCGCGCTGACCGTTCCATAAAGCACCCCGTCTTTACCGACGATCATGGACGTTTTGGGAGTCGCGCCGATCTGTCCGCCGGGAAAGTTGTAGACCGTGCTGAACTGGCCGTTCGCGATCTTATAGATCGTTCCTTTGCCATAAGCGCCGCCCGCCGCCGCGACGCCATAAAGGGCGCCGTCCGGGGCAAGGGTCAGACCGCCGTTCGTGGTTAGTCCATTAGGGGTGGTGAACGTCTTGACGACCTGGAGAACGCCGGTGGGCGAGATTGTGTAGACGGAATCCTGACCGTGCCCGCCGTCCGCATACGTGGTTCCATACAGCATGTGGTCCGCGGGATTGAACACCAGCGGCGAGGCGGAGACGTTGCCGGTCGCGGAGCTGAAGCTGGCGACGACGGAAACCACGCCGCTCGTCGATACCTTGAAGATCGTCCCAGCATCGTTTGCGCCGCCAAGGTCCGTGGCGCCGTAAAGGAGGTGGTCGTAAGGATTGAGATATAGTCCCGAGATGGGATCGCGTGGGCCTTGCGACGCAAATTTGAAGCTGTACACCATGGTGACTTCATCGCGGGCGCTGATGCGGTAGATAGCGCCTTGACCGTACAATCCGGCTTTTTTTGTGGTCCCATAAACGGCGTGGTCTGGACCGATCGCGAGCGCCCCGGTGGGGGTGATGCCCATGGGATCCTCATCTTCAAAGTTATGGATTGTCTTATAAACGCCGTTGGGAGTGATTTTGAAGACCGTTCCACCGCCTGCCCCGCCTCCAAACCTCGTGGCGCCATAAATCGAGCCGTCCGGCGCCTGTGTCATCCGGGTCGAAGGAAATGTGCCGTCGGCAGTCGTGCGAAAGTCATGGATGACATTCAAGGTCTGTCCGTGCGCCGCCGCGCCTGCGCAAAGCACAAGCAGCGCCGGCGCTGCAAATTTGAAGGCTTGAGAACGTGATAGGGGCATGGAAGATGTCTTTCTACCGCAATTGTTACTTCGTTTTACTATGAATACTTTAATTTGTCAAATACAAATTACCATCAAAACAGTCTGTAACCGACTTCTCTCTGACGATTTCATGACATCGAGCTGTCGTTCTCGGCCGCATGAATCAGGGCCACGAGGAATCCCATAATGCTGG